>JABUEV010000050.1 GCA_013314865.1 Bacteroidales bacterium
GTAATATCCTTCTCAATAACATAATTTTTACTTTCCTGGCAGGGTTTCTGTGGTTTCTTCAGTTTCATTTCTTCGGTATGGGATCAAGCAAACTGCCGGCAGGGATGGCTGTATTCGGGTGGAGTATCCTTATGGCACTGAATATCGCTATAAGCAATATCTGGGGTATCATTCTGAAAGAATGGAAGGGTGTTAGCAATAAAACAATGATAGTTCTTGTAGCTGGAATAATAGTACTGATTCTTTCAACGTTTATTGTCAAACTCGGTCAGTAAAATAATATGAAAAGATTTGGGTTCAAGATGAAATTACGGCCTGGATTCAGAGAAGAATACATAAAAAGACACAATGAAATTTGGCCTGAACTGGCTGAACTTCTCAGGGCCGAAGGTATCTGTAACTATTCCATCTTCCTTGATGAGGAAACAAATACTCTATTCGCCTACTAGGAACAAAAAGGTGAAAGTTCATCACAGGATCTCGGGACAAATGAAATAGTAAAAAAATGGTGGAGATACATGGCGGATATAATGGAAACTAATCCCGATTATTCACCTGTCACAATACCATTGGAACAGGTTTTTTTCATGGAATAAGAGGCTGTTAGATCAATAAAATGTGTCAAATGACCCCACATCTGTACCATGGGAAATTAAACCAGACGATACACCTGTGTAACAGTCTCATTGTAAAGTAGAAGAACATTAAAAAAATAAACAACTGATGAAAAAAGAAATTATTAAGAAAGCATATCAGATAGCAAAAGATCAGTATGCTTCATTTGGTGTTGATACTGAAAAGGCACTTTCCGAAATGAACAACCTTGTCATAAGTCTTCATTGCTGGCAGACAGATGACGTAGGTGGATTTGAGCGGGAGGGTGCCGAACTTGGTGGCGGAGGCATTCAGGCAACTGGCAATTTCCCTGGAAAAGCAAGAACGATAGCTCAGATGAGAGATGACCTCGACAAAGTGATGTCTCTTCTTCCGGGAAAGCAGAGGCTAAATCTTCATGCCATCTACGGGGAGTTTGGAGGAGAAAAAATTGATCGCGACCAGATAGAACTAAAGCACTTTCAGGGGTGGATCGACTGGGCCAAAAAAAGAAATATCGGACTCGACTTTAACTGCACCTGTTTCTCACATCCATATGCTGATGACGGCTTTACACTTTCAAGCAAGAATTCCAAAATAAGAAAATTCTGGATTGAACATACAAAGAGATGCCGCGCCATTGCAGCAGAAATGGGGAAACAGCTCGGGACTCCATCGGTGCATAATATTTGGATTCCTGACGGCTCAAAAGATACTCCGGTTGACAGATATACACACAGGAAAATACTTAAGAAATCACTGGATGAGATTTTTTCAGTCAAATATCCGAAAAAATACCTGAAGGATTCAGTTGAGAGCAAGCTTTTTGGCATTGGATCTGAATCAATGGTTGTCGGATCTCATGATTTTTACATCGGCTATGCTGTCAGCAACAATACAATGATAACACTGGATAACGGCCATTTCCATCCCACTGAACAGGTTGGTGATAAAATTTCATCCATCCTGCTTTATGTTGATGAACTGCTTCTTCACCTTACAAGAGGCGTGAGGTGGGACAGCGACCATGTTGTCACATTCAATGATGAACTGACGCTTATTGCTCAGGAAATAGTCAGGGCAAAGGCGCTTAACAGAGTTAATGTTGGTCTTGATTTCTTTGATGCAAGTCTCAACAGGATAGAAGCTTATGTAACAGGCACCCGTGCAGCACAGCTGGCTTTTCTTTATGCTCTGCTTGAACCATACGAAATGCTGCTGAAATATGAGGAGCAGGGCAAAAACTTTGAAAGATTGTCTCTTATGGAATTGATGAAAACGAAGCCTTTTGGCGCTGTCTGGGATTATTACTGCATGATGTCTGATGTACCTGTGGGAGAAGAATATATTGAGGAAATTGGAAAATATGAAAAGGAGGTCCTCTTTAAAAGATAAGACTTTATTATTTTGCAAATTTAATACTTCAATATTAAGCAGTAATTTGAAAAGTCAAATTTAAAGTAATGAAAGAGAAAGCTATAGCCATTTTTGACGTTGGTAAAACAAATAAAAAGCTGGTTATATTCGATTACAGACTCAACCTTCTGCATGAGGAAGAAAAAAGATTTACAGAGGAGACAGACGATGATGGATTTGAGTGCGACAATATAAACGCAATTGAAAAATGGATCAAGGAATCTGTTAAGAACCTCGTAAGGTCATCAAAATTTGATATTACAGCAATAAATTTCGCCACTTATGGAGCCACGCTTGCCTATCTTGATGAATACGGGAAGCGTCTTACTCCTGTATATAATTATCTCAAACCCATAGATGAGAGGATACCTGAGAAACTGTACAGAAGGTATGGCGGACAGGACGAGTTCTGCAGGCGTACAGCATCACCTGCTCTTGGAATGCTGAATTCAGGCATTCAGATTCTATGGCTTAAAACTGTTAAACCTGAAGTATTTTCCAGGGTGCGGCATATACTTCATTTTCCTCAATACCTGGCAAACCTGATTACAGGGAAAATATGTTCAGAACATACATCAATCGGCTGTCATACTGCACTATGGGATTTTGATAACATGAAATATCACACATGGCTTGACGATGCAGGAATAACACTGCCAGACCCGATACCGGTTGGCTCTTTAAGCGAAGTGATAATTGAGGGCAAAAGATTAATGGCAGGAATAGGGATACACGACAGTTCTGCCTCGTTAGCACCATACCTGGCTGCAAGCAGGGGTAAATTTATTCTTTTGTCCACCGGAACATGGTGCATAAACATGAATCCGTTCAATTATGAAAAACTGACCGCTGACCAGCTCGACAGGGATTGCCTCTGCTATCTTAGTGTAAACAGACAGCCTGTAAAATCTTCAAGGATCTTCCTGGGCTACATGCATGAGACTGCAGTCAGCATGCTAAACAACCATTTCAGAACAACTGATGATTTTTATAAGGGAGTCAAATATGACGGCGAACTCGTAAAGATTTTAAGAACTAAATATGCCGGTGACAAACGAGCTTTTTTTGACAGCGGACCCGGGTCAAGGGAATTCAAGGAAAGAATTGACCTCTATGATTTTAAGTCGTACGATGAAGCCTATCACCAGCTAATGATAGAGCTGTGTGACCTGACCTGTGAATCAATAAAGCTGATCATACCTGAGAATGACGAAACAGAAAATATTTACATTACAGGCGGTTTTTCAAAAAATGAAATTTTCGTCAAACTTCTTGCTCAGGCTTTCCCTTCAAAAAGTGTATTTACTTCAGTTATAAACAATTCAACAGCTCTGGGCGCTGCTTTGACTATTCTTCCATCACTGGAAGCAAAATTGCCCGAACTGAACCTGGGGCTTACAGAATGTAAACTTACTGTTTGATGCAAAGATTTAGCAAGTTGAACAATCCTCCTGGCATCGCAATTTAAATTCTTTAAAACTAAGACTATGAAAATATTTAAAACAGCAATTCTGGCATTTCTTATGTCTGCAATTGCTTTTCCGCTTTTTAGTCAGAAGCCGGAAAAAAAGCCAAAGGTTAATAGCCTTGTTGTCTATGAAGAGAAATTCGACGCTCTTGTTTCAAAGAAACTGAAGGAATCGGAAGTAGTTTATGATGAACGGGGAAATATTCTTGAAGAAATAACGTATAAACAGGGTAAGGTAAATAAACATTTTCGGTATCAGTACGACAGCAATGACAATAAGATTAAGGAAGAAAAACTTGATCCCTCAGGAAAAGTCATTGAAACTTCGGAATACAAGATCGAAAATGGTTTAAGAGTGGAAAAAGTAGTCTATGATCAGAATAAAAAGATGAAATCCAGAAAAACCTACCAGTATACATTTTTCTGATTCTAGCATGAATTCTGTTACAGACACAGTTAAGGAAATATTGGGGACTTTTCAGCCTGTTCATCTTGAAGAGATGGTCTCTATAAGCTTTATGGACAGAGTCGATACAAAATATATTTTACCCGTCAACCTTGTTCCCGATTTACTGCATGAAATGAGCGTTAACTACAAGGTTCTTGAGATAGATGGAAATCGGTTAATGAATTATACCACCATTTATTACGATACTGATGATTTTCTTTTTTTTAACCAGCATGTAACGGGAAAACCAGATCGATTGAAGATCAGATACAGGAAATACGAATCGACAGGCACAATTTTCCTTGAAGTGAAGAAGAAAAGAAAGAACCGGACAATAAAACGGAGAATCGAAAACAATCCCGACAGTAATGGTTTTGATGAACATGCAATTGAATTTATCAGAAAACATTTTCCTCTTGATTTTCTGAATTTAAGAAAAGTACTTTCAGGCAGTTTTTCAAGGATCACTTTGGCAAACCTCAGTAATGCCGAAAGGATTACAATGGATTTGTCATTAACTTATTCCGGTAATTCAGATGCAAAAGTTGAATTTCCCTGGCTGGCTGTAGTTGAATGGAAAAGAGATTGCCATAAAAACGGATCTCTTTTCCCTGAATTTGTAAGAAAATTATCTCTCCATCCGACAGCTTTCAGTAAATATTGTATCGGAATAGCCTCTCTTTATGAAGTGCCTAAGAAAAACCTGCTGAAGCCCAATTTTTTACAGCTAAAAAAAATCGAAGATGAATATTCAGTTTCTGTTCATGCGTGAATTATTGATTCAGTCAGCTGTAAGGATAATAGACATTCCTGAATTCCTTGAGTTTGTTTCAAGATTTATTCTCAATGTAGCTGTAATAATGATTCTTGTGAGATGGCTTTACTACACATCATCAAAAAGGAAAGACTATCTTTTTACTTACATACTCATTTCAACAGTGGTGTTCCTTTTATGTTACCTGCTTGAGAGTGTAACACTGCAGATAGGATTTGCATTAGGCCTGTTTGCAATTTTCGGCATAATAAGATATCGGACTGATCAGATTCCGATCAAGGAAATGACATACCTGTTTCTTGTAATAGGCATATCGGTTATTAATGCCCTTGCAAATTCCAAAACAAGTCTGGTGGAGGTTCTTTTCACTAACATTATCATTATAGCAATCACATACAGCCTCGAAAAACTTTGGCTTCTCAAACATGAATCCTCGAGGGTAATTATTTATGAAAAAATAAACCTGTTAAAACAGGGAAACTATGATGAAATTATTAAAGACCTTCAGGAAAGAACGGGAATCAAAAAAATCAACAGGGTTGAAACGGGAAAGATAGACTTCTCTAAAGACACCTGCATTCTGACAATTTATTTTGATTCCGGGAATAATGTAATAAATGTTACTGAACTTTCTGATAATGAACAGAAAAGGGATGAATAAGAAGCTTGGTCTGCTTTTGATAGTCTGTGGAATGCCTTTATTTGTTCTAGCCCAGAAAACCGATTTCGGAATCTGGTATCAGGCATCTGTGGAACATGAAATTATTAACAAGCTTGATATAGAATTGTCAGGATCAGTCAGAACTTTCAAAAATGCAGGTAAAATAGACAATAAATTTCTTGAGGCAGGTCTGCAGTATAAGTTCAGCAAAAACTTTACATCTTCTTTCTCGTACAGGATTATAAGCAAGTATGAAGATGACAAGGAATATCACCTCAGACACAAATGGTTTGCAGATTTAAGAGGAATTTTGCCGGTGAATAATTTTGAATTTTCAGCCCGTTTAAGGTTCCAGGGTACAACCCGTACATACGTTGAAGATACCGATGGAAGCGGATCCAGATATTTCGGGAGGTTGAGAATCAGGGCAACGTACGACAGTCCTTCATTTTTTATCAATCCTTACCTGTATGCCGAATCTTTTACTCCTGTCTTTTCTGAGTATGATAAAATAATCGGAGAATACTGGCTGGGGTCAGGATTTGAATTAAAAATAACCGGCAAACAGGCGTTTGAAATTGAGTATATCTTCCAGAGAGACATGCTACCGAAAGTCAGGGATCTGCATGTACTCTCGCTTAATTATAATATCAGATTCTGAATGGAAAAACCTTTATCCCGGTAAAGCATGAATTTTACGGTATAATATGGAAATAAACAGTATTTATATAGCAGGCATTTCATCTTACATTAATGTGAGAATACTGGACCTGCCAGGTTTTCTGGATCTGGTACTCAGGTTTATATTAAACCTGGGTGTCGGAATGATTCTGTTAAGATGGCTCTATTATTCTACTGCAAAAAGGAAAGATTATCTATTTACCTATATCCTGATCTCTTCCACTGTCTTTCTCCTGTGCTACCTTCTTGAGAGTGTTAAGCTTCAAATCGGTTTTGCCCTTGGGCTTTTTGCAATTTTTGGCATCATACGTTACCGCACCAATGCCATACCTATAAAGGAGATGACATACTTGTTTATAGTAATTGGGATTTCAGTCATCAACGCCCTCTCCGGAAAGACAATCCAGCTGGCAAACCTTCTTTTTGCCAACCAGGCAGTGATTTCAACAACCTTTCTCCTGGAAAAGGTATGGCTGCTGAAACATGAATCATCAAAAACAATTTTGTATGATAAAATAAACCTGATAAAACCTGAGAACCATAATGAACTTATTAAAGATTTAAGCTCGCGAACTGGCATCAGGAATATTAACAGGATTGAGTTGGGGAAAATTGATTTCTTCAGGGATCTGTGTGAACTTACGATTTATTATTATTCTGATTCCGGACAGATAACAGAGGGATTATCTGGTGCTGAAAATCAGATTGAAGATGATGACGATGACTGATACCTGGTTATTGGCTGATAGTTTCCTTTAATCAATCGATTTCAGATATTTTTATCAAATTTTATTATAAACTTGCACTATCAGTATTTCTGCTGATCTGAAAAGCCCACCGAACATTAACACAGGTGATAATTAGAAAATGAGTTAATAAATTGCAATATGAGCATTATTAAAAGGAATCTTCTCTCCATTCTGTTGCTGATATTTACTTCTGCATGTCTGACAGCCCAACTTAAGCCCGAAAGGCAATGGCCTGTTTACAGGGGATATATGTCGTCCGGTGTGCTCGACAATGCTGATCTTCCTGATACATTCGATCCGGGAAAAATGATAAACATAAGGTGGAAAATTAAAATTCCAGGCCTGGGTATCTCAAGTCCGGTGATCTGGGGTGATAAATTATTTCTGACCTCTGCAGTGAGTGAGAAAGACAACGCCGGATTCAAACCAGGTATTTTTGGAGATGTGAATTCTGTCAATGATTCTTCTGTTCATGAGTGGAAAGTATTTTGTATTGACAAGAATTCCGGCAGGATCCTGTGGGAGAGAACGGCATATAAAGGCATTCCTTCAGTAAAAAGGCATCCTAAATCAACACATGCCAATTCTTCAATGGCAACCGACGGGAAATATGCTGTAGCTTTTTTCGGATCAGAAGGCCTTTATTGCTACGATATGGACGGGAATCTTAAATGGAAGAAAAATTTTGGTCTGCTCAAATCTGTGTTCTTTACAATGCCTAAAGCAGAATGGGAGTTTGCAAGTTCACCTGTAATTCATAATAGAGTGCTCATAATTCAATGCGATGTGCTTGAAAACTCATTTCTTGCAACCTATGATCTTGAAACTGGGAAGGAGATCTGGAAAGTAAACAGGGATGAGCTTCCCGGATGGTGTACTCCGAATATTTACACTAATTCTGGCAATACTTACATTGCCGTTAACGGTTATAAACACAGGGGCGGATATGATTTCAAAACCGGCAGGGAGATCTGGAAAATGTCGGGTGGCGGAGATATTCAGATTCCCACACCAATAATCGGGAATGGATTAATTTTTTTTAACAGCGCACACGGAAGAACTTCACCGATAATGGCAGTCAGAACAAGCGCCAGGGGAGACATCACTCTAAAGGATGGTGAAACGCAGAATGAAGGAATTCAATGGTATATTCCAAGAGGCGGATCTTATATGCATAGCCTCCTGCTCTACAGAAACAGACTGTATAATGTAAACTGGAACGGAACAATAAACTGTCTTGATCCTGTTACAGGAAAAGAGATTTATAATGCCAAACTGGGAAAGGCAGGAAGTTTTGTAGCTTCACCTGTAGCCTCCGACGGACGTATCTATATAATCGATGAAACCGGTAATATCTATATAATTAGTGATGGAGACACCTTCAACCAGTTACAGGAAATTCCTCTTAACGATGTCTGCATGACAGCTCCGGCAATTTCTGACGGGACTATTTTTTTCAGAACACAGAATTACCTTATAGCAGTCAGTAAAAGCAAGCAATAACCATTACTCTCTTCGGATCTGAGATATCAGAGAATCACTGCTGATTTTCTTTACTGATGCCATGATAGCTGTCAATCCTGTTATCACGACCAGTAGTATCATCAGCGCAATTGTTAACCATGGAAGGTCCTTGTCGCTGTTGATTGACGGCAAAGTGGCCACAACAGCTGATATCAGACCGGTAAAGATCCCGGCAGTCAAAATAGTTAAATGCTCCCTGGATAACATTTTTCTGATTCTATCAGCTGTAAACCCTGCGGCCATCATCAGTCCGAAATCACGTTTTCGCTGGTGGAAATTCCGGATTAATACAAAGCCCAGTCCTGCAACGCCAAGTATCATTCCCAGACTGCCAAGTATTGTAAAGACTGACAGGTATGTATTTGTTACAACAAAAAATGCAGCAAGACGTTCTGAGGCTGGCATAAAATCTGCACCAAAGTCTGCAAGCCGCTCATTTAGAGATTCTTGGTACATTGGCAATAAATCTTCCCGACCGTCGGCCAGAAAAACCTGAGATCCTGCAACAGACGGAAAAAACCGGTTGAAATTTTCATTTCCGATAATCACATAACCCTGGAAAACTGAAGACTTCAATCCGCCTGAAATTATTACGTTTATTACCTGTCCGCTCTCTGACCTTATTTTAAGGGTATCTCCTGTCTTAACCTTCAGTCCGTATTGCATCACAGTCTGATCAGCAATGCCATAAATGGTAAAGTCATCAGGCTGATAATTAAGGGTTTCCCAAGGATTTATTCCTTTAAAATCCTTCATGGAAACAGCAAATGAAAATGAACCTTTTCTGATAAATTCCGAAGGATCTATGCCAAGAAGAGGGGGAGAAGTTATATGATTGAGATTCAAACAGCTTGCATCATTACCTGAGGTTCTTCTGGCCTGGATAATCTTCATGTCACGGAATTCATCAGCGTCGAATCCAAATTCCTTACTGCCTTCTATTTTGTCAGGAACAGGTATAGATGTTTCTCCCCATAAAAGGAAGCCACCAGTGCCGCCCGAAGGTTTAAGCATGTTCCCTGTTATGTCCATCCTGTTAACACCGGTAATTATTACTGCAAACAATCCGGCAGCGAGAAAAAGAACAGGCGATATAACCTGAGAGGGGTGTATTGAATAATAAGATTTTGAAATGCCGGCAGGATTTGTGAAGTGCTTTTTACGGGATTTAATATCAGTAATAAAATATTGACGCAGGGAAATGACAAGCAAAGAGAATAGAAAGAGCCCTGTGAGAAAAGAAAATGCTGTTTTGTAATTATCGTACAGAATTGTCAGTACAGCAAACAATAATGTTAAAGCAAGCACCGTGAGAAGAAAGGTCAAATTCTTTTTTACGGAAGGTTTTCGGGCTTCTCCTGTCTCTGGCTGATTAAGCTTTTTTAGAAATGAAGTAGCTTTAATATTAAGAATGAAAAATATAACTGCAATAGTCGCTAAAAATCCCAGTAATGCGGATCCGGCATCAAAGCCGGCCCTGAGAGAGCTTGTCTGAACAGCGCCTCTCCATACTGTGTTAAGTGCTGTTATTAAAAGTAAATTAAAAAGTACACCGGCAACTGTTCCTATAATAGTGCCTGATGCTTCAACCAGGCCTGTTTCAATTAAAAGTAGTTTTTCAATCTTGCGGTTAGAGAAACCTATTGAAAAAAGCGTTTTTAACTGGTTCTTTTTTGAATCAAAATATGAAGATATCAACAAAACAATCAGGACCAGAGCCGAAACAATAATAAAAAATCCAAGGCTTAGAAAAAGAGTGCTGAAATCAACTCCTTTTTCAGCAGCATCAATTGATTCACCGGGAAGATCCTGTATAATAAACCCTGCTTTGTATGGATCAACAATGCCTGTCAGACCTGAAACAATGTCATTTTCTGAAAATTCCGGTCCGAACCTGATGGAGGTGACAGGGCCGAAATTATTGGCCCATAATTCATTACCTTTCGCGTAGTTAATAAATGCTTTCGGTGTGCCCCTGAATTTGTTCCAGTAATCTTCATCTTTCTTTCTTATCAGATCCATCTTTATCTCCACGCCTGCATCCCAGTCGGTGCATGACTTACTTCCTGCAATGCCCGGAAACTCAGGCATAAGAAGAGAATCCCCGGTCAAACCT
>JABUEV010000051.1 GCA_013314865.1 Bacteroidales bacterium
ACAAACTTTGCCGTACCTTTTGTCTGCAAACTTTGCCTTAAATTCTTCTGCCAGAGAATCCAGGACCATAAAACCCACATTGTGCCGGGTATTTTCGTACTCGTCACCAATATTCCCCAGGCCAACTATCAGAAATTTCATTGTGCCTGACTGAAAGTGATGTCAGTAATTCTGTTTATTTTTCTGAAGGAGTTTCAGTTGTCTGTGCAGCTTCAGCGGTTTCAGCACCTGCTGTCTCACCTTCCTCAGCCTTCTGGGCAACACGGGAAGTTGCAACAGTAAGTATTGTGGTAATCTTCGGATCCAGTAATTCAAGTCTTTCAAATGAAAGGTCACCGACTTTTACTGAATGGTTGATTTTAACATCCGTAATATCGATTACGATTTCATCAGGAATGTCAGCAACAAGTCCTTTAACCTTGAGGTGTCTTCTCTTAACTCTGAGTTTTCCTCCTGCCTTGACGCCTACTGATTCTCCCGTAATTTTCACAGGAAGGCTTATAACCACAGGCTTATCGTCAAAGACCTGCATGAAGTCAGCATGTAAAATTCTGTCTGTGACAGGATGGAATTGGATATCTTTAAGGACAACCTTCATCTCTTTTCCGTCAAGGTCAAGCTTCACAAGATGAGCATTGTGTGTGTAAACAAGGTTTTTAAAGCTGTTTTCGTGAGCCTGGAAGTGGATGTTTTCATCTCCTCCGTAAATGACACACGGAACCATGCCTGATTTTCTTATCTTTTTTGAGCTTTTTTTCCCCAGTTCCTTTCTTAAAGATCCCTGAATTTCGATTGTCTTCATTTTAATAAAATTATTGTGCTACTAAGAGTCTTTTCCTTTCAGACTCCCCATAACACGTTTGACATTTTAAAATCGGAGTGCAAATATATCAAATATGAATCAGAAAACAAAACTGCTGCTTATTGACTGATTGAGGTTGACAGCCTGAATTGTTTTTGCGAATATCTGGGCAATTGAGAGGACTTTTATTTTACTGGAGTTATTTACAAAAGGTACCGAGTCTGTGACAACAAGTTCAGTTATAGGTGATTCCTCGATTCTTTGAATAGCGTTTCCTGAAAGGATAGGGTGTGTGGCAAAGGCTCTGATGCTTTTTGCTCCCTTTTCCATTATTTTCTGTGCTGCGAGTACCAGGGTGCCGGCTGTATCGACCATGTCATCGATTATCACCACGTTTCTGCCTTCAACATCGCCAATAATTGACATTTCCTCGACAGCGTTGGGTTTTTTCCGGAGTTTATAGCACAGAACCAATTCAGACTGAAGATGGCGTGAATATGCATTTGCCCTTTTTGATCCTCCCATATCCGGTGCAGAAACAGCCAGGTTTTCAAGCTTAAGGTTCTGAATATAAGGAGCGAATATAGCTGAGCCGAAAAGGTGGTCGACCGGCACATTGAAAAATCCCTGAATCTGGTCAGCGTGAAGATCCATTGTTATGACTCTGTCAACCCCTGCCGTGCTGAGAAGGTCAGCTGCAAGTTTTGAGCCGATGGAGACTCTTGGCCGGTCTTTCCTGTCCTGTCTGGCAAATCCGAAATATGGAATGACGGCAATTACCTTGTAGGCTGAAGCCCGTTTGGCTGCATCGATCATCAGAAGCAGTTCAAAAAGGTTTTCAGCAGGGGGATTTGTTGATTGCACAATAAATACCATGTCCCCTCTTACTGATTCGTCGAATGCCGGTTGAAATTCCCCGTCACTGAACTCTGTAACGGAACTTTTTCCTAACTCAATTCCAAGTTCTTCAGCAATCTTTACAGCCAGCTGATGTGAAGCCCTGCATGAAAAGAGCTTCATAGGTGCCTTTCCGTACATTGTCCTGTCATTTGGTTCGGGTATTATTTTAACGCTACAAATTTATAAATTCCGGAAAAACTCAGGCAGGATTTAGAAAAATGTTTACAGATTCTTCCATAAAGCCAAGCATCTCATCTCTGCCTCTCTTTTCCGGTGAAGATGTAACGAATGTTACAGGCATTGAGCTCCACACAGAGGACATAACATTATTGTAGAGGTTTAGATTTTTATTCAGCCGGTCTGACGATATCTTGTCTGCTTTAGTAAATACCCTGGCAAAAGGGATTTGGTTTTCGCCAAGAAATTCCATGAACCCCAGATCTGAATCCTGCGGAGCAAGGCGGCAATCAATAAGTACAAAAAGACATACCAGCGTCTTTCTTCTGAGAATATACTCCCTGGTTGCCCTGAACCATTTATTCCTTATATCGCCAGGGACACTTGCATATCCGTACCCTGGAAGATCCACCAGATACCAGCTGTCATTAATGAGATAATGATTGATTGTTCTCGTTTTACCTGGTTTTACTGATGTTTTTGCCAGATTCCGGCGGCCGGTAAGCATATTGATAAGGGATGATTTGCCGACATTTGATCGGCCGGTAAATCCAAACTCAGGCTTAAGGGTATCTGGACAGTCGTTCAGTGATAAGCTGCTGCCTGTATACTCGGCTTTCCGGATGATCATACCTGAAAATACTAATTCAGATCGTTATATGGCAGGTCAATTTTCTTCTCAGTGAGGTACCTGTTGCCAAAACCTGTTATTATTTCAGCAATTACACTGACATAATTCGGTTGAGGCGGCTTGCTCTTTTTAAGATTTATGTAAGCTTTGCCTTTAACGGTGTTCAGGGGCTTGCATTGCGCAGTATCAAATACTCCGTTAGTAAACTCTCCACGGAAGAATTTTACTTTTTCGGATTTGTCTGACAACTCAAGGTTAATTCTTACCTGTCCTTTCGTTGCATATTCATCATTTACAGAAGCAACTATCTCAGGGTATCCTGTAACAAGTTTGCCATCCTGCGTGAATTCCTGGAAAAATGGCGTACGAAGACCTTTTTTGTATCCTATTTTTGCCTTTACCCGGCCTGACCGGTAATATTGCATCTGTATGCCGTCAATGGTGTCATGGCGGTAGGGTGTTGATCTGAAAACCTGCCCCTCAAGGTAATACCACTTTGCGGAGTCTTCTCTCAGGTCATTTTCGTACCAGAATCTCTGATATAGCTGTCCTCCCTGATAATAGGTTCTTGTCTCACCATGTCTGATACCGTTTCTGAATGTAACCTCTTTCACAAGCCGGGTACCGCTGTAATATTTTTTCACACCTGTATAGCCGGTGTCGGCGACAGTAAGTGTGTCGCTTTTTTGCCCGCCAGCTTTCTTGTCCGGACTACCGCCACCGCAAGAGCTAATGAAGATTACAGATGCTGATGACAGAATAATAAGCAAACAATTACTCAAAAGTTTCATGGATTCATATTTTAATATTTCTCATTAATATTCGTAATGTAGATTTCAAGTACTGATGCCTCAGGTTCTGGCTTCAGTGTGACATTTGTCAGTGAAGCCGGCAAAAGAACCGTCTCTCCTTTAGAAACAGTCTCAGCTTTTGAATCCCAGCAGATAGAGAACCTTCCCTCTGTGCATACATATATCACAAATGAATCATTCTCATAATAATCACGCGAAACAGGTTTTTTAAAGTGAATAATGTTAGTGTTAAAATATTCACAATTCACCAGATTTTCTACGTTGTTCAAAGAGGGTTCTTTTCTGATTCTGCTATTAACAGCTATGTTGTAATCAATGGCATCAAGAGCCAGTTCGGTATGCAGTTCCCTGGATTCACCTTTTTCGTTCTTTCTTTCCCAGTCATAGACCCGGTAAGTAATATCAGAAGTCTGCTGTATTTCGACCAGAACAGTACCTGCACCTATTGCATGAATTCTTCCTGCAGGTGTAAAGAACACATCTCCCGGGTATGCTTCTTCTTTATTGAGCAGGTCCGGCAGTATCTTATTTTCAATCGCTTTCCCGAATTTCTCTTTTGTCAGTGGCTCCCGGAATCCTGTATAAATATATGATGGCTGACTGCTCTCAAGTATATACCACATCTCAGTCTTGCCATATGCGTTATGTCGTTCCTTTGCCATTTCATCAGACGGATGAACCTGGACGGAGAGATCCTCTCTTGCTTCGATAAACTTTATCAGCAACGGAAATTCATTTCCGAATTTATCAAAAACGGCTTCTCCTGTAAGATCTCCCATGTAAACCTCAATAAGCTCTTCAATGTTATTGCCTGCCAGGAACCCGTTTGATACTACCGAAAGGTTGTCTGATACTGCAGATAATTCCCAGCTCTCGCCAATTTTTGAACCGACAGGGGCTTTTTTCCCATATTTTCTGATAAGGACATCACCGCCCCATATCTTTTCTTTTAATAAAGGTTCAAACTTCAGAGGATATAATTCTGACATAAAATATTCCTTTCATTTTCTACAACTGCAGTCTGTCTCCCAATTCCCCGGAACTTTTCCTGACATTTGTGATGTTTCCGTAAAAACCCTTTTCTGTGAGCCTCTGTCATTTTAAAACGGCATAAACAATTTTTTTCACTGAGACCCGGAAATTATTACTTTTGAGAGTTCTGTACAAAAATACAAATTTATGCTGATAGTTGGGATAGCCGGAGGTACTGGTTCAGGCAAAACAACGGTTGTACGAAAAGTTATGGAAAAACTGCCTGAAAATCAGGTTATTGTAATTCCTCAGGATTCATATTACAGAGACAACAGACATATACCTCTTGAAGAAAGGCAAAAAATAAATTTCGACCATCCCGATTCTGTAGAGTTTGAACTTCTGGTAAGACATTTGCGGGAACTAAAAAGTGGCCGTGAAATTGAAATGCCTAATTATTCATACCTTACATGCCTGAGATCTGAAGAGACAACAACAGTAAAGCCTGCAAGGGTGGCTCTTGTGGAAGGCATTCTGATACTGGCCGACAGTGCCCTGAGGAGTCTGCTCGATATAAAAGTATTTGTTGATGCTGACCCAGATGATCGGCTGGGCCGTGTTATTGAAAGAGACATAGCAGAAAGGGGGCGTGATGTGATGAAAGTGCTTGAGAGATACCATCTCACTGTTAAACCATCGCATCTTCAGTTTATTGAGCCGAGTAAAAGATATGCTGACATAATAATCCCGGGAGGCGGACAAAATCAGGTCGGAATTGAAGTCCTTATTTCGATTATTGAAAAACATCTGATGAAGGAAAAATAAAACTCAATGCTTCAAAATATCAATCCAGCGGATATTCTGTTTCTTGATATTGAAACAGTTCCTGTTGCCCCATCATTCAGCCTTCTGGATCCGAAACTGCAATTACTATGGGAGAAAAAGTCGAAACAGTTCAGGCAGGCAGACCAAACAGCTGAGGAAGTATTCAGCAGAGCCGGAATCTACGCGGAATTTGGAAAAATTATCTGTATCTCTGCAGGTTTTATAAAAGAGAAAAATCCTTTTCACTTCAGGTTGAAGTCTTTCTATGGTGATAATGAGGCATCCATACTGAAGGAGTTTTCCTCGCTGATAATCAGATTCTCAAAGTCAAAAGAAATGATTCTGTGCGCACATAACGGAAAAGAGTTTGATTATCCTTTCATTGCTAGAAGGATGGTAATTAACCGGATTGCGGTACCTGAAATCCTTGACACTGCCGGAAAGAAACCATGGGAGGTTAAGCATTTGGATACGATGGAGTTGTGGAGATATGGCGATTTTAAGAGTTTCACCTCGCTCGATCTTCTAACTACTGTCCTCGGCATTGAATCTCCAAAGAACGACATCGACGGCAGTATGGTTGCCGGATTATATTATGATGAGGGTGATAAGGAAAGAATTGTTCAGTATTGCGAGAGAGATGTTGTTGCTGTTGCCAGGGTCCTGCTGAGGTTTATGAACCTTCCCGATATTGATGAAGCTAATATTGAATCTGTAACATTCTCAGATCAGTCTGTCTGAACAAGTCTTAATAAAGACTCCCTTACAAATTCCGGATTGTCGGCATTGATCCAGTGGCCTGCTCCGGGGACTGTAACGAATACCGCGGAAGGAAAAAGTTTCGCAATATCCTTAAAATCATCTTCCTGCAGATATTCCGATTTTTCTCCTTTTAAGAAAATAACCGGGAAGCCTGTAATTTGCAATTTAACAGCTTCTGTTCGTTCAAATCCTTCCATTATATTTTTAAGGTTAGCCAGCAGTGAATGCGGATTTAGTCTCCATCTGAACCGGTTTTCATCATCCCTGTAAAGGTTTTTCATTATCAGGCCCCTGGTGCGGTCAGAGGTGATTTTTTCACCAAGCAACAGATCGGCCTCCTCACGGGAGGATATTTCTGCCAATCTTAATCCGGTCATGGCATTAAGAATTTCTCTATGTCGTTGGGAGAATTCCCTGGAGTGCTTTTCATTTGTGAAGGGAGAGATGTCAACAATCATCAGACCATCAAGTCTTTCAGGATATTTCAGGGCAAAATGTATTGCTGTCTTGCCACCCATGCTGTGACCTGCAAGGAAGAATTTTTCTAGGTTCAGATCATCTGCAAGTTCTCTCACGTCCTCGCTCATTGACGGGTAATCGTGAACAGGGCTGTGGGGAGACCTCCCGTGGTTTCTGAGGTCAGGCAGTATAACGGTGAACCTGTTACTGACACTTTTTGCTATACTTGTCCAGTTATCAGACGAGCCGTATAAGGCGTGCAGGATTATAAGAGGGTAACCGTTTCCGTACTTTTTGTAGTAAAGTTTCATTGTACATCAGTCAGCAAGCTGTCGCTTGTATATCTGAATTGTATTTTCAAGCCCAAGGTAGAGAGCATCTGATATCAGGGCATGTCCGATCGACACCTCATCAATCCATGGTATATTCTGATGCAGATACCGGAGATTGTCAAGGTTAAGGTCATGTCCGGCATTTACCCCGAGTCCAAGCTCCCTGGCAATCCGGGCTGCCTTTATGTAAGGCTCTATTGCTTCTGCGGCATTCCTGTGAAACCCTGAAGCATATGGTTCAGTATACAATTCAATTCTGTCTGTCCCGGTCAATGGAGCATTCTCTATGTTTTCAGGATTTGTGTCAACAAAAATACTGGTTCTGATTCCTTCTTTCTTTAAAACAGTCACAACATCAGTCAGGAAACTGAGGTTTTTAACAATATCCCATCCTGCATTTGAGGTTATGGCATCATGCGGGTCCGGGACAAGAGTCACCTGATGAGGCTTCACAGAAAGCACAAGATTGAGAAAACTGTCGGAAGGATATCCCTCTATGTTGAATTCGGTTTTAATGATGGGGCGAATTTCAATTACATCACGGTACCTGATATGCCTCTCATCCGGCCGGGGATGAACGGTTATTCCGTCAGCACCGTAAGCCTGGCAGTTAATTGCAGCTGCCAAAACATTGGGAATATTCCCTCCCCTGGCATTCCTCAGTGTGGCAATCTTGTTTATATTGACGCTTAATTTTGTCATGATACCTGATAGTTCATAATTTATATTGAGATGTAAAAATACAATAACTGGCTTTTTTTTTATTACTTTAGTTGAAAATTAAGTATAAACATTTATATGGTTGCAAAAGACCTCATTTCAGATGTGGTTCCTCCTCTGAAGACTTCGGATACAGGTCAGACAGCCTTGAACTGGATGGAGATATTCAGGATATCGCATCTTCCTATTGTCAACAATCAGGATTTTCTGGGCCTTATTTCTGACACTGACATCTATGACATGAACAAACCTGAGGAGCCGATCGGCAACCATGAGCTTACTCTTCTGAAACCATATGTCAGAACCGAACAGCATCTTTTTGAGGTAATAGGGCTTGCAGCAAGGCTTAAACTAACGGTTGTTCCTGTCCTTGATGATAATAATCATTATAAGGGTGTAATTACAACAAGTGATCTTGTGCAATATCTTGCCAGCCTGTCATCTCTCGACCAGCCTGGAGGAATTATTGTACTGGAACTTGTTGAAAGAGATTATTCCCTTTCTCAGATTGCCCAGATAGTGGAAAGCAATAACATTAAAGTTCTGAGCCTTTATATAACATCTCCAAAGGATTCAACCAGGCTTGAGGTAACACTGAAGTTAAATTCAAACGATATCGCATCGGTGATAAGAACATTTGAACGTTACAATTATGACGTCAAGACATGGCTTTCGACTGACGATTCCATGGAAAGGTTCTATTCAGAACGGTTTGACCAGTTTATGAAGTATTTAAACATGTGATAGCCGGATGCTCAAAACAGTAGCAATATACAGCAAGGATAAAAACCACAAGACGTCTGAAGGGGTAAACAGGCTTGTCCAGGAGTTTTTCAAAAGGGGAATCCGTGTTCAGCTTTATCAGAGATCAGCGGAATCACATGTTTCAGGTGAATCAGGCCTTGTAACTGAGAGGTTCAGCTATCTTGAAAATCTGAAAGAGCTTCCCGATATGGTTTTCAGTGTCGGAGGAGACGGCACTTTTCTTGAGACGGTTATGAAAGTCCGGAAATCAGGTATTCCTATAGCCGGCGTTAACACCGGAAGGATGGGATTTCTTGCCAATATACCCGACGGAGAAATAGGAAAGTCAATTGACATGCTTTGCAGAGGAGAATACGAAATTATTGAAAGATCTCTTCTGGAAATAACAGATCCTTCTGGGCTTTTCGAAAAGGAAGCATCTGCTGCATTGAATGAAGTGACTATTCAGAAATCAGATCCAAGTATGATTACAATAAATGTTTTTGTGGATGATGCTTACCTGAATACTTACTGGGCTGACGGATTGATAATTTCCACAGCAACCGGCTCGACTGCCTACAATCTTAGTGTTGGCGGACCCATTCTTTCACCTGAAGATGAAAGCATCATAATTTCGCCGATATCTCCGCACAATCTTACTATCAGACCGATTGTGATTTCTGGTGACTCAAACCTCAGGCTGGCGATGGAAGGAAGATCAAAAGAGTATCTGGTTACCTGTGACTTCAGGTCGACCAGACTGCCGCTGGAGCAGGAAATAAAAGTCAGAAGGGCAGAAGACAAGCTGAAGACTGTTATGCTTAAAGGGCATGACTTTTTCAGCACTCTGAGAAACCGGCTCATGTGGGGAGCCGACAGAAGAAACTGATACAATTATTGATAAGAGCTCCCGTTATATTCTAATGACATCAATAGTTCAAGTTAAAAAGAACCAATCATTAAAAATCATACCAGGGCAGAGATTATATTATTATTCTTACATTTGTATCAATAACATATTTTCAGCTTTATGAAACGATCCCTTCTCGTTGTCCTGATTCTTGCTGCAGCAGTGCAGATATCCGATGCCCAGTTGTGGAAGCTCAGAAGGTGGGAACTCGAAGCAGGGGTCGGTCCGTCATTCTCCTTCCCTGATGTCGGAGGATTCTCTCAGTCAAAGAACCTGCTCGGATTCAGGGATATAAGCTACAGACAGATGCTCTTTGACGTTAACGGAAGTCTGAGATACCGTTTCTCAAGGACTGTCAACGGAAGAGTGAGCCTTACTTTTGGGATGCTTCATTCCACCGACGTCAGGGGATCAAATGAAAGACGCCGGCTTGAATCAACCACTAAATTGTTCGAACCGGCAATCATCGGGGAATACTATTTCGTAAAAAACCGATATGAAAGCAGTTACCTTTTCCTGAAGGGAAAAGGCTTCTGGACATTACTGAATTCACTCGACTTTTATGCCTTTGCAGGAGCTGGTGCAGTGAGTTATAGTGTAGAAGGCAATGATTTGCTTGATTCAAAGAACCTCCGGACTGAGGGTACTGCCCTGGTTATCCCTGCAGGACTGGGAGCAACCCTTATTTACACACCGGATATTAACTTCGGTCTTGAACTTGGAGGAAGATATGCATTCACAGACTACCTCGACGGATATACATCAAAATTTTCAAAGGCAAATGACGTTTATTATTTTTTGAACTTTACGTTTACTTATAAATTAAAGTTAGGTCCTAAAGGATTTCCGTCGTTGAGAAGATAATTATTCTTGCCCGGTTTTAATGAGAAGGTTGGTATTTTTAATCCTGTTGCTCTGTCTCTGCAGTCTGGTTAAGAGCCAGCGAAATGCTGATTATGGTGTATTTGGAGGCGTCTCTTCATACATGGGAGATATCAATCCGGGCAGATTGCTCTATTCACCAGGGCCTGCAGGGGGGATCTTTTACAGGTATAATTTTCATCCACGGCAGGCTGTCAGGATCAATCTTTTCATGGGAGGGTTGAGTGCCAGCGACCTTGATTTCGGAAATCTTTTCCAGACCTCACGGGCGGCATCATTTTCCGGTATAGCTGGTGAACTGGCTGCCCAGTTCGAATTTAATTTCCTGCCATATTCAACTCAGGGTAAAAGATTTAACTATACACCTTATATAGCTGCC
>JABUEV010000052.1 GCA_013314865.1 Bacteroidales bacterium
TGTTGCAAAAGCAACATTTCCTCTTGCCACAAGTGATACATATACGAATCAGCAGGGTGAAACTATTACTTCAACCGAATGGCACAACATAGTTTTGTGGAGAGCCCTGGCAGAAGTGGCTGAAAAGACTGTGAAAAAAGGTTCTCAGGTTTATATTGTCGGAAAAATTAAAACACGCTCATACGTTGACAAGGATGGCAACAATAAATATATAACTGAAATCCTTGCCGATGCTATGTTACTTCTCGATAAAAAACAGGGATCACACCCCTCTTCACAGGCAGGACCTGCTGAAAATATGTCAGCAAGAGAAGTTCCCCTGCCGGATTCAGAAGAACCGCCTGCAGGATTTACTGCCGGACCGGAAGATGATCTTCCTTTCTGACAGGTAATTTTAACTTCATGGAGTTGGAAACAGGTTGTGCAGAGGCTTTTATAGTTTACGGATCAGGGGCAATGCTCCTTGCGCCTGATGCAGTATTTATTGCAGGCATTACAATTCTTATTCTTCTTCTGTTTTGCTCAGCGCTTGTGTCAGGCTCCGAAGTTGCCTTTTTTTCACTTAGTCCGAAAGAGATTGAGAAACTTAAAAGCATGAAGCAAAAAAAAGCTGAAGAAGCACTTGAACTGATCGAATCTCCTGAAAAACTCTTAAGCACAATTCTTGTTGCAAACAACGTTGTAAATATTGCCATTGTACTTTTGTCCGCTTTTCTGAGTTCAAAACTATTCGACTTCAGCTCCGATCCGGTAATTGGTTTTATCATTCAGGCTGTGGGAATAACTTTCATTCTCCTTTTTTTCGGCGAGGTTATGCCGAAAGTATATGCCACCAGGAATCATTTATCCCTTGCTCTTTTCATGGCATATCCGCTGAAAACACTGGAAAAAATATTCTCCCCACTTACCTCTTTCTTGATATTTTCCACATCATTTGTCAAAAAAAGAACTAAAGCAAGGCAGTCACATCTTAGCATGAATGACCTGTCAGACGCACTCGAACTTGCGTCTGAAAATATCGACGAGGATGAGAAGATCCTGAAAGGCATAGTTAATTTCGGCAATATAAATGTGAGTGCCATTATGTGCCCGAGGATTGATGTTACTGCAGTTGATATCAGGGATGGTTTCCGCAAAATTGTCTCGACAATAATAGAGTCAGGTTTTTCAAGAATTCCTGCCTATTCAGGTTCATTCGACTCGGTTAAGGGAATACTTTATGCCAAGGATGTACTTCCATTTACAGGCAATCCGGACAGTTTCAAATGGCAGACACTTCTCAGGCCGCCCTACTTTGTTCCTGAAACAAAAAAAATAAATGAATTACTGAAAGAGTTCCAGATGAAGAAAATTCATATGGCGATCGTCGTTGATGAATTTGGCGGAAGCTCGGGAATAATAACCCTTGAGGATATCCTGGAAGAGATAGTGGGAGAAATCACCGACGAAAGTGATGAAGATGATTCACTCTACAGGAAAATAGATGAGCAAACATATATTTTCGAGGGAAAAACTCTTCTTAATGATTTTTATAAGATTATTGGGACAGAAGATGATCCTTTTGAGGATGTTAGGGGAGAATCGGAAACCCTGGCAGGGTTGATACTCGAAATGACAGGTGAAATACCAAAAAATAATCAGACAATCCGGTACAGGAACTTCCTTTTCCGTGTAGAATCAGCTGATAAAAGAAGAATAAAAGAAATCCGGGTTGAAATAGAGAAGGACGATGAAAAAAACAATAGTGATTCTTAGCTTTATCCTGTCAGCCGTGGCTGTTGCTTTAGTCGGCTGCAGGAATCAGGCTGTCCCGAAACCCAGAGGATTCTTCAGAATAGACCTTCCAGAGAAAAAATACATCAATTATAATTCTGAGGCAATAAACGGAACAAGTCTTCCGCTTTTCTTTGAGTATCCAGCGTATGGAAGAATTGTTCGGGAAGAAGAATTCAAGCCTGAACCAGGCTGGTTTAATATAGAGTTTCCTGAATATAATGCAAGAATCCATCTTACATACAAAACAATTAAAAATGATCTGCCAAGCCTTATAGAAGAGACTTATCAGATGAACATCAAGAATCATATAGTAAAAGCGGATGCTATTAATGAACAGGTTATCAGTGACGACAGCAAAAGAATATACGGAATTCTGTATGACCTTAAAGGGAACACCGCAACTTCCGTCCAGTTTTATGTTACAGACAGTACAAAAAATTATCTCAGGGGTTCGCTTTATTTCTCAGCTGAACCAAATGCCGACTCTCTCGCCCCTTTGATAAGTTTTTTCAGGGAAGACATAGTCCATCTGATAGAGACTCTTAAGTGGAAAGAATAATTATTTTATCTAAGAAAAATGGGGTGCATTACAAAGCATTATCTTAACGAATATACAGTTCTCGGGGTATGGAAGATTGAGGAGGACATAAAGACTTTGCTGAGTCTGGCTGAACTTGATCCTGAGGACCGTAAGAAATATAAGGTATTTGCAAGTACTTCCCGCAAACTTGAGTTTCTGAGTGTAAGGGCATTGCTGGCAGAACTGCTCGGAAAAGAAGCAAGAATCGTTTACAATAAAAACAACAAGCCTTTTCTTAAGGACGGATCAAGGTTTATAAGCATCTCACATTCTCACAAGCTGACTGCAATAATTGCCAGTACCAATGAAAGAGTCGGCATTGACCTGGAATATATGAGTTCCAATATTGGTGCAATTTCCTTTAAATTTATCAACCGTAAAGAAAAAATCACAAGAGATCCGGAAAAGAGGAAATATCATCTTTACATTCACTGGTGCGCCAAAGAAGCACTTTATAAAATATGTGACAAGGAGGGAATAAGCATCCGGAGAAACATTACAATCCATCCTTTTGAAGTAAATGATTCAGGTGAAATTACCGGTGAAGTGAAGACTGCCAGGATTAATGATACATTTATACTGCATTACTCCAGGTACAACAACTACGCAATAGTATGGACTAAAAAGAATTATGAAAGAATTTGATTTCCCCGGCAGCAAGACTATTGCACTGCTGTTTGATCCTGACAAGATCCAGCCAGGCTCCCTGAGCAATACTCTCCGGATTGCAACCGAATGCAGGACGGATTTTATTCTTGCCGGAGGCAGTATAACCTTTAACGATATTGATGATCTGATTGAAAGGATAAAGTCAGAATGCAGTATACCTGTGGTTTTATTCCCGGGGAATCTTCTTCAGTTAAGCAGAAAGGCTGATATTATTATGCTTCTGTCGCTAATATCCGGCCGTAATCCTGAACTGCTTATTGGCAGTCATGTTACCGCAGCACCATATCTGAAAAGGGTAAGAGAAAAACTTTTTCCGGTCGGATACATACTTATCGGATGCGGTTCAAAAACTTCAGTTGAATATATAAGCCAGACAGAATCAATACCTTCAGACAAGCCTGAAATTGTCGTGGCTACTGCCCTCGCAGGCGAGATGCTCGGGCTTAAAATGATTTATCTGGAAGCCGGAAGCGGAGCGTCAATGCCAGTACCTCATGAAATTGTAAAAGCTGTCAGGGAAAATGTAACAATACCGGTTGCAGTCGGAGGAGGTATTAGAAACAGCAATGAAGTAGAAACTATTTACAGAGCCGGTGCTGATATGATTGTTCTTGGAAACGGATGTGAAAAGAATCCTGAGCTTCTTGTTGAAGCATGCAGGATAAGGGATTCCTTCAGAAAAACTATCTGAAAAGCTCGTACATAGGCTCCCCGGTTGAAGCATTAGGGAACGGGATCCTGCAAAGTGTCGAAAGCGTAGGGGCAATATCTGTCATGTTAACCTTCCGCGTTACCGACAACCTGTTGACAGTCCAGCCGTACCAGATAAGAGGAACATGTATGTCATATTCATACGGTGAGTTGTGATTGGTTGCTTGTCCTGATTCTGTCTCCACCCAGCCCGGATTCAGAATAACTATTACATCCCCTGAGCGCTGAGGACTGAAATTATTGAGAATCTTTTTCAGGTTGCCATTTCCGAAATCATTTGCTTCAAAATATGAAATGGGATAAGCGGCTGATACTCCCGAAAACTGTACCACAAACCTGGCCACTTTCTTCTGGATATCCTCAAGGGGAATTCTGGCATCTTCTATAAGGGTCCTGTTAAGGAAAAACTGTTTTTCCGAATATCCCCTGACCCAGTCTCCTTCTCCATATACTGCATTCAGGTAGCTTCTCAGCAGTTGCAAAGACTGATTCTGCCTGAAGACACCGGCTGGTATCCTGCTGTTTTCAAGAACTGATGGTACCTCAGCAACGCCGTGAGCAGAAGTAAAATAAACAAGTATGTTCTTTTTGCCGATATTATCGTTCAGAGATTTCAGCAGAATTTCTATCTCATGGTCAAGCCTGAAGATTGCATCAGCCATTTCGACAGATGAGGGTCCAAATCTGTGACCTATATAGTCGGTGGACGAATAGCAGATGGACAGGAAATCAGTGACATCGTCCTTTCCAAGCTGTTCATTATCAATTAGTTTAAGCGCAAACTGAGTCGTAAGTGCATCGCCAAAAGGCGTCTCTCGCAGAAATGAGAAATCACGATCCTGTCTTCTTCCTGATTTTTGTGCAAGTTTCTTCAGATCATAAGGAAAATAGTTAACTCCGCTAAAGCCAGTTTCATGTCTGTTTGAATCGGGAAGACATCCCGAATAAGATTCTGAAGGTTTAAAAAGATTCCAGGTGCTGTTTAAATATGTCTCTGAATGGCCGGCAGCATTGAAATCATTCACCCATGAAGGCAGGTTCTGCATATAGTAAGTACTTGTCATCCATGTTCCGGTAACATTGTCGAACCAGAACGCCCCGTCAGCTGAATGACCTGCACCAAGAATCGCCGCACTCTCCTTAATGCCAACGGCAAAAACTTTTGCTTGCCTGTTGGTTGCCATTTTAAGTTCGTCCGAAAAGGTTGATGCAACAAGATTAACCGGTGAATGAAGACCACTTTCATAACTCCCCCCGACAGGATTCACAGAGATATCTTTGGTGCAATAAATCTGTTCATTTTTTAAAGGGACATACCAGCTGTCGGAAGTAATGCCGTGAAATGCGGGTTCAGTGCCCGTTGAAATTGTTGCAAAACCTGGTGCCGACTGTGTAAGGATATAATCATACCCGGCATTCCTGAAAAAAGTACCCTCGTTTAATAACCTCTTTATGCCGTTATCCGAAAATCTGTCACGTAATCTTTCTAGCTGATCAAACCGCAACTGTTCAACAATAATGCCAACTACAAGCTTTGGTCTTTCAGGTGGTATATAAGCTTCCTGGCTCTCTATGCTGAAACAGAGGCATAAGAATAATATCATTGATGTGAGGCTTCTTCTTATCATAGCTTATACTGGATGGTTTGTAGTTTGTAGTTTGTAGTTTATGGTTTATAGTTATGGTTTTGCGGATATTAATTGACTGTTTTTAATAAACCGCAAAGGTAATTTTTTATTTCATGAGAAAAAACTGTGAATGCTGGCAGTTGTCAGACATCAATGGTTAATGATTAACCTGCTATTGTGTTTGTATTTCAACGTTTCCCCGGTAATTGAGATGATATAAAATCCATTTCTTAAATTTTTCACGTCCAGGATACGCGGGGAAATATCATTCTTTTCAATAACTGACTCCGACAGTTTTGCCCCTGTCAGGCTGAATATTTCAACCCTTAGTCGCCCAAAGACATTCTCAGGCAGTCTCACCATTACAAATTCACCGGCTGGATTGGGATATAATAAAACATTTTTAGAGTTTTCCGAATGAATACCTGTGACGACTGAATCCATTTCCACAATGATATCTGTCCTTCTTCCTGTTTCTACAAGAATATCACTGACAGTCGTATCACGGTAACCGGCAGCGGTAAAAGTGAGATTCCACCGTCCGGGACTTATCAGTCTCACAAATCTGCCGGTAAGAGTATCGGCAAAAACATGGGAATTATCCATGTCGTGTCCTCTTATAAATATTTTCGCAGGGACTGGTTTCCCGTTTCCCTTGCGGATAACCTTTCCGTGAATCCCGTAAAGTGCGTTTCCAAGATAGTCGATCAGCGATCTCCGGTTATATTCCCAAAGGGCTCCAAGCTTCTCCGGAGGGGTTATGTATTCATCATCCAGTTCAATCGTCACTTCGCGGCCCTGGAGTTCGTACGTTACAAAATCCTGTCTGCCCCCGTTTATCTGGTACCATTCATAACCGTTTGTAACACCGTATTCAAAATCGGTCATATACCCCTGAGGAGCATAATTATGCACGGTATCGGCATATGCTCTGCTTATAGAATGGAACCAGTCGTTATCAGCATGATATCTTTGCCATCTGTCCCAGGGATAATTAACCACTTCAGCGCCTGAATGAAAATTAGCTGAAAGCAGGAACCTGTGCCGGCGCAGAAACTTTATCATTTCGGCTGTTTCCTTTTGCAGTTCACTCTGACGGACATCAGGATCAGGAAAATTTCTGTTAAGATCATACCCGTTGGAGTTAAATCTCACAGGTGAGCCAATCGTGTCTCCTTTATTGTAAGTCCCGTCAGGATTCGCAAGAGGATTTATCCAGATATCAAGATTATTTACAAGATCAGTAATTTCTTCGTCTGAATTATAATTTTCCAGGAGGTATTCCGCCAGTCTCATCATAAGTATAAATCCGCCGGTCTCATCACCATGAATTGTGGAGGTGTAAAACACAGCCGGTTTTTCCCCGTCAATGCCCGGGGTGTCTGAGATTTTAAGTGCAAGTATTTTTCTGCCTTTAATGCTTGTTCCTATTGTATCAAGCCTGCAGAGCAGGGGATATTTTTCGGTGAAGAGAAGCATAATTGAATCGTACTGGGGTAAAGTTGGATAGCTTTCCCATTCCATTGCCTGTTGTGTCGAAGCTGATGATAGGTCTGTCTTAGAGGGCGATTCATCAGTGATGGTGTAGCTGAATCCGGAATTGATAAACCACTCTACTGTAAGGGGAGACAGAACAACCGATATCTTCTTATCGTCAGCATACTCCACCGAAACATTATCTGAAATTAGTTTTGCCTGAGCCCTTCCCGGAAATGGCAGTGTGATCCGCACCTGTCCATTCCTGTTTACAATATCCCTTAAATTTTCACCGGAACTCCTGCCCTGAGGAAGAGAATTAATGGTGACTGACAGAAAAAGAATAATAATAGGCAGGTTTCTTAACATTCAGCATTTTATACGTTGAATCTTATATGAAGGATGTCTCCATCTTCCACTACATAGTTTTTTCCCTCAATAAAGAATTTACCTGCTTCCTTGCAGGCATGTTCCGAACCAAGAGTTACAAAATCGTGATATTTCATTACTTCGGCTCTTATAAAACCCCTTTCCAGATCGCTGTGAATAACACCTGCTGCCTGGGGGGCTGTCATTCCTTTTTTAATTGTCCATGCCCTTATTTCCTTTGGCCCCACGGTGAAGAAAGTAAGAAGATTCAGCATTTTATAGGCTGCTCTGACCATTTTATTTACACCCGGTTCTTCAAGTCCGGCATCCCTGAGGAATTCAATTCTGTCTTCAGGCTTATCAAGTTCGGCAATTTCTGCCTCGAGGGCACCTGCGATAATCAGGACCTCAGTATCTCTTCCTTCAAGTGCCTTTTTTACCATTTCAACATACCTGTTGCCCGATGAAGCCGATTTCTGGTCAACGTTACAGACATAAATTACCGGCTTCATTGTAAGGAGGAACAGATCATCAATAAATTTCTTCTCATCCTCTTTTACCTGAAGAGTCCTTGCATTATTAAAGTTACCTATATGGTCGCGGTATTTGAACAGAACCTCAAGCCCATGTCTGGCATCCTTGTCTCCTGTTTTTACGAGTTTTTCGAGGCGCTGTATCTTTTTTTCAACCGACTCCAGGTCTTTTACCTGAAGTTCAAAGTCAACAGTTTCCATATCCCTAACCGGGTCAACCGATCCGTCGACATGCGGCAGGGATTCATCATCAAAGCACCTCAGCACATGTATTAGGGCATCTGTATTCCGTATGTCGCCCAGAAATTTATTACCCACACCCTCTCCCTTATTTGAGCCGCGTGTAAGACCGGGAATATCAACCAGTTCAACTGTTGCAGGGACTATCTTTTCCGTGACCTGGTGCTTTTCGAGCTCATAAAGTCTGGGGTCAGGAACCTGGACAATTCCCACATTCGATTTTGTGGCACTGAATGCAAAAGCATTGGTTTCTACCTTTGTGTCTGAAATACAGTTGAAAATGGTAGTCTTACCAACATTGGTAATGCCTATTATTCCACATTGAAGTGCCATCGGAGAGAAAATTAATTAATGTCAGACAAAGATATCAATATATGAGGTATTATTCAAAGTTCCCTGTGTACCATACATAACATTGAGTTGTCATGTCATTCTTCTGAAGTGAGATTCAGCAAATGATGCGAATTCTTCAGCAGTAATTTTTCTTTGTTCTCCTGTTGACATTGTTTTGACAGTCAACAGATTCTGCTTTATCTCATCTTCACCTGCCATTATTACATAAGGAATTTTCCTGGCATCAGCGTATGCCAGTTGTTTCTTCAGCTTTACAGGATCGGGATAAAGCTCGGAAACAATGCTAAGGCTTCTGAGCACGTCAAGGAGCTGCTGACAGAAACGGGTGCTTGCTGGTCCGAAATTCAGTACAAGAACCTGGGTAATCGAGGCTTCGATATCTTCAAACAGATTTAACTGGCTCATTACATCATAAATTCTGTCGGCTCCGAATGAAATCCCCACACCGGACACACCGTCGAGGCCGAAAACACCCGTGAGGTTGTCATACCGCCCGCCACCGCATATGCTTCCTATGACAACATCCTTTGCCTTTACTTCAATTATCGCTCCGGTATAGTAATTCAATCCTCTGGCAAGTGTAATATCCAGTTCCGGTTCAGACGATAATGGTCCGAACCCAAACAATGCAAACAATTCCTTCAGTTCACCGATACCTTTTTGTCCTTCAGAAGAAGCTTCGAGCATTTCAGATAGTTTGGCCAGCTTTTCCGAATTATTACCTGAAAGGTTGATGAATGGTTTAAGCCTGTCGATTGATGATGCTGAAAAGCCGCGATCTGATAAATCTTTCATCACATCCTCAATTCCCGTTTTTTCAAGCTTGTCAATTGCAGTTGTTAAATCCTGAAATCTTTCATGCTCGCCTATAACTTCAGCTATTCCTGTCAGTATTTTCCGGTTGTTGATTTTTATCACCGCATTAATTCTAAGTCTTTTGAAAACTTCGTCTATAATACGGACAAGTTCATATTCATTTAAAAGAGAGTCACTGCCGATAACATCTGCATCACACTGAAAAAACTCACGGTAGCGTCCTTTCTGAGGGCGGTCAGCTCTCCAAACAGGCTGAATCTGATAACGTTTGAACGGAAATACTATTTCATTTCTATGCTGGACCACATAACGTGCGAAGGGCACTGTCAGATCATATCTTAACCCCTTTTCGCAGATCAGTGTTGACAGCTCACTGCTGTTCATTGAATTTAAATCCCGGCCGTCGGCCGCTGACATGAAATCACCTGAATTAAGGATTCTGAAAAGAAGTTTATCCCCCTCTTCACCATATTTGCCAAGTAAGGTTGAAAGGTTTTCCATAGCCGGTGTCTCGAGAGGCTGATAACCAAATAATCTGAAAACCTGCTTTATGGTGTCAAATATGAAATCTCTTCTGATGACTTCAATGGCAGAAAAATCTCTGGTTCCTTTGGGTATTGAAGGCTTTTGCACTGACATGATTTGCCGGATAATATGTTCCGCAAAAGTACAAAAACAGAGGCAATATCAAATAAAGGTGAAAAGGTTAATAAAGATTTTCACCATTCCCAGGGAACCTGCAGGACCCGTTTCTGTTACCGGATTAGTTTCTATTGAATAAAAGGAATTGCCAGAGGATATTTAAAATACTCTCCCCTTGCTGATTTCACACTGGCTATGATAATGCAGATTATTTTGAAGAGCCCAAGAAAAATAATTATTGGTATTCCAATTATTATTATGCAGAGAGGTGCCGCAAGTATTATATAGAGAAGAATTGAAAGCTGGAAATTAAGGGATGCCTTCCCGTTCATATTGACCCATTCCGAGTCATCCTTTCTTGACAACCAGCAGATCAAAGGTCCGATAATTC
>JABUEV010000053.1 GCA_013314865.1 Bacteroidales bacterium
TCTGAGTGAAAATGAAACATGGGCAGTGGTTGAATTTCTGCTTACCCACCCTAATGTTTATGTGGTCAATTCAATGGATACAAGTGTGCCTATGCACCTCAGACCTCCGTCAACTTCACCGTCGGAAGAAAGAATGTACCCTGAAGATCTGGAATGGTACCGGATTTTTGATGAAGCAGGAAAGAAAATCACGGGTTATGAACGTGCCGGAGATGTATATAATGACTATGGCGATGGAAATCCGCTTTTCGGACATGGGCCTGATTTCGGATACTGGTATTACGGCGCAATATGGTATGGAGATGAAATATGGAACGGCGGACGTTTTAAGGATTTCAACAATGACGATAAAAAAGATCAGGCTGATATGCTGATTTGGGATGATTCGGAAAATAACGGGGAAGGTTTCATGGAGTGGAAAAAATGGACTCATCCTGTCTATGGTGAAATAGAACTTGGTGGTTTTGATCCGAAATTCTTTTCACAGAATCCCCCGGCCGCCTTCCTCAATAAATGGGCCGGAAATCAGGCTTTTTTTAACCTTGAAATGGCAAAGGCCCTCCCACTGCTCGAGTGGGAAAACCTGGAAGTGAAAAAGATAAAATCATACAAAGCTGATTCGGCCGACTATCAGATTACGGTTAGCTTCAGAAACAAGGGACGGTTTCCCACTGCCCTGAAACAGGCATGGCTGGTTAAAATTGTGAAAGAAGACATGGTGACTCTTGATTTTGATACTGCAGGATTTCCGAAAGGAAAACCTCTTTTCAGGGAGATATCTGAAAAGAAAAAGGAAGTAAAAAGGGAAGATGCAGATCGTTATAGAGATGAAGAACAGCGGACTGCCGTATTTTCAGTTACAAAAAAAGTCCCGTTTACAGCCGGAGGCAGTGTTACACAGACGGTTTTCAGACTTAGGTTTTTTGGAGACCGTGAGGTAAAGGGAAAGGCAAATGTTATTTCCACAAGAGGGGGTGTCTTAAAAGATAAGAATTTTATAATTCAGCCGTACATAAACAGATAGAACCGGATCGGCCCTCGCAAGTTGCCTGAAATAAAGGTGAGAAAGAATTCCCGGACGAGATCGTTTAAAATCTGTTATGATTGAAAGGCTAAAATGATTATCAGGGGCAACCAGATTCAGGTCTGTCGGCTATAAATGTCATTCAGAGCACTGCGGAGATCCGGAAATTCAAAACTGTAACCTGCTGAAAGTATCTTTTCAGCCGAAACCCTGTTCCCTTTAATTACAATATCAGCCATTTCTCCCAGCAGTAATTTTACCATAAATCCGGGAACCGGCGGCAGGATTATTTTCCGGTGATTCACTGAAGCCAGCTCTTTCATGAATTCATTATGCGTCACATTTTCGGGAGCAACTGCATTATATGCCCCGCTCATTTGTGTATCCTCTAATGCTTTGAAGTAGATTCTGCAAAGGTCAGAAATGTGAATCCACGGCATATACTGTCTGCCGCTGCCCATACGTATCACAAGTCCATACCTGAAAGGCCTGGAGAGTTGCTCGAGGATGCCTCCGTTTCCGGCAAGTACCACTCCGGTTCTGATTTTCACCGTGCGGATCCCTTCAGCACTGAATTTGTCAGCTGCTTCCTCCCATCTCTTACAAACCATCCCCAGAAAATCATTGCCCGGAGGATCATTTTCATCAAAAGACTTAGCATTTACTGCAGTACCGTAATAACCAGTGCCTGATGCAGAAATAAAAGCACTGAGCCCGATATTGTTTTTTTTGACAATGTCAAAGAGAAATTTTGCTGAATCTTCCCGGCTTGAAAGTATTTCGCTTTTTCTTTTTCGAGTCCATCTTTTCTCACCTATTCCTGCACCGGCAAGATGAATTATATAATCAAATTCACCTGTCAGAGCATGGTCAGCAATCTTTTTTTCCGGATCCCATCTGTAAACACGAACCCTTCCGAACTGACCTGATTTTCTTGACAGGTGTGAAACAGTGTACCCTTTTTCGAGAAGCAGTGAGGTGAGATGCATGCCTATCAGTCCACTGCCGCCTGATATCAGAACGCTTTTTGACTTTCCCGGATGCATTATAGTGGTTTTAATACTCAAAGCTAATATTTTGTAAGCAGAATAATAGCTGATTGATGTTTGAAAAAAAATTAAAATGATTTACATTAGGGGTCTTAAAAAATCATAAAATGGTATCAAAAAAAAAGTCTAAGATTATGGTAAATGTGAAAACGACAAAGGGAGTAATAGCCATTTTAACCGGAGGAGGAGATGTTCCTGGTCTTAATCCAGCAATAAGGGCGGTTACTATTCGTGCCAACAGGGAAGGTTACAAGGTAATCGGACTTCGGAGAGGATGGGCTGGCATTACGGAAATCATTAGGGATCACAAGGCAGATAACAGCAATTGTTATCAGATACTGACAGATGATATAGTTAACAAGGCCGGACGAACGGGAGGAACTTTCCTTCATACTTCCAGGACCAGGCCGAGTCACATGAAAAGGGAATCTGTGCCCGAGCATCTTCGTGATACCTATAATGATGAGATCAATGATCTGACGCCTGAAGTCATTAAAAATCTTGAATGGCTTGGGGTGGATTATCTTATCCCGATAGGAGGGGATGACACTCTCAGTTACGGAGTTCATCTCTACAAACAGGGAGTTAAAGTTGTTGCCATTCCAAAGACAATGGACAACGACGTTCCGGGAACTGATTATTGCATCGGATTCAGCACATGCGTAACCAGAACCATACAGATGACCAATTCACTCAGGACTTCAGCAGGCTCACATGAAAGGTTCCTGGTGCTGGAGGTTTTCGGACGCTATGCCGGTTTTACAGCAATGCTTCCCACAATGGCCGGCGCTGCCAACAGATGTGTTATCCCGGAATATAAATTTGATATCGAACTTCTTGCCAAGCTTCTGGTGGAGGACAGAAACAGCAATCCAAGCAAATATTCAGTCGTTCTTGTATCTGAGGGAGCAATGTTTGAAGGCGGCGAAATGGTCTTTGCCGACCAGGAGAGAGACGCTTACGGACATGCAAAACTCGGAGGGATTGGAGATCTTGTCTCCGACGAGCTTAAGAAACTTTCACCAAAATTCAATAACGGAAAAACCATTAATGTCATTAACCAGAAACTTGGCTACATGGTCAGGGGAGGTGATCCCGATGCTCTTGATTCCATTGTGCCGATGGCCTATGGAAACCTTGCCCTCGACCTTATACTGAAAGGTGTTCACGGCAGAATAGTAGTCCTTAAAAACGGCAGGTACGATAATGTTCCGATTGACGTGGTAACAGCTTCAAAGAAAGTTGTTAAAGTGTCAGAACATTACAATATCGAAAGATTAAGGCCTTATTACCACAGCTTTGAAATGAAGCCGTTCCTGCTGATGGCATCGGACAATTAACCGGATGACAATTCACCTATTAGCATAGAGACGCCTGCTATGACGTCTCTTTGCTGTTTTAAATAAACAGATTGGGAACAGGTATAGTAATTAAATCTGTCGGCAGCCGATACAGGGTCATTTGTGAGGACGGCGCTGTGTTTGACTGTACACTCAAAGGCAGGATGAGGGTAAAGGATATCAAAACCACAAATCCTGTTGCTGTCGGAGATAATGTACTTATTGAGACTGACAGTAAAAATCTTACGGGAGTAATTGTTGAAGTCCTCGACAGGAAAAACTATATACTCAGAAAATCTTCAAATCTCTCAAAACAGTCCCAGATAATTGCAGCCAACATCGATCAGGCACTCCTGATGGTTACCATTGCATTTCCTGAAACCCTTCCGGAATTCATTGACAGGTACCTGGTAACCGCTGAGGCTTACAGAATTCCTGTAGTCCTGCTTATTAACAAAACAGATCTCTACAGCGATGAGGAAATTGAAAAAATGGAGTACATGATATCTGTTTATGAAAAAGTGGGATACCCTTGCCGGAAACTGTCACTTAAAACTGGTGATGGCCTGAATGAGATCAAAACTGATATCAAGGACAAAATAAGCCTCCTCTCCGGCAATTCAGGAGTTGGAAAATCTTCACTTATAAATGCGCTCCACCCCGGACTGAACCTGAAAACAGAGGAAATATCGTCATATCACAAGCAGGGAAAACATGTCACAACTTTCCCTGAAATGTTCAAAATGCCTTTTGGAGGCTTTGTTATCGACACCCCCGGAATAAGGGGATTCGGAGTGGTTGACATGGAAAGAAATGAAATATATCATTTTTTCCCGGAAATATTCAATATCTCAAAACAGTGCCGCTTTTACAACTGCCTTCATCTCAATGAACCGGGCTGTGCTGTGATTCAAGCTGTCGAAGACGGACTGATTGACATAAACCGGTACAGAAGCTACTGGAATATTATTAATGACGAAAATCGTAAATACAGATAAAATACGTTATAATATATACCGTTTCTTTCTTTGGTATATAAAACCGTGTCTGGATGAAAAAGGTTCTGTTGACGGTCTGTTCAGCATTTCTGATACTGATAATATTTCACATTTTCTTTTATAAGAGCCTGTATCAGAAGCAGATAACTTATGTTACAGAACTTCTCGACAGACAGGTACGAATTGTTGGCAATTCTGTCGATAATGCAAACAATAATTTCATCAGTGATCTTAACGAAATAGTTTTCTCGGGGGATATTGCTCAATTTTTCTCAAGCTCTGAACACCAGAGGAGATCCCGTGAAAGTCTCAGGCTCTTTTATTCCAAATACGGCGATTTTGTTTCGGGTATCAAACTGTTTGACTCAAACAAAAACGAATTCACCCTGAAAAAGGAAGCAAATGAATGGCTTGAACAAACCTTTGTTCTCCATGTTCAGGAGGAACTGACGACAACTGAAAAACTGACATATTCAAACAGAAAATTTGAATATTTTCTCCCGGTTTACACTAATGACGCTGCAATAATGAATATTGTTGTGAGCGTGGACTACCAGAAATATTTCAATGAGATATTTTCTGCCTTTAATCTTAAAGATTACCAGTGGCAATGGGTTATAGGTGAAGAGGGTAATATTATTTACACCAATAACGAATTCAGGAAGATACTTACAGGTCTTGAAAGAATCACGGGTGAAATCAGTGAAGGCTATTCAGGAAATCTGATTCACAAGGCTGAAACCGGATCTGGAATCCTGCAGGTTGTCTCATCATATTATTCGACCCAGCTTTTGCAGAGAGACATCGGAATTGTATTTTCCTCTCCCACAAATGTCTTTCAGAAATACATTGTCAGAAACTCAATCTTATCAGGCCTCGGGACCATTCTTATACTGTCGGCTGTGGTGTTTGTATTTGCAAGGAATCTTAAATTACGGGGAGAAGAGATCAGGAGGCTAAAGGAGTCGGAAAGAATGTTGTTCCGTCTTATTGAAGAGATGCCTGCAGGTGTAATAATATATAATAAGTCAAGGGAAATCCTCAAGGCAAATAAAATTGCCGCCGGCTATTATTCCTATAATGATGAGGCAGATATGAAAGGGAAGATTTATCCTGAATATTCCCCTTCCGACAGCAGTAGTTATTATTCAAGGTATCCCGGAGGAAATTTCAGTCCTGAACAGTTTATAATCCTTAAAAAAGAGATTGGGGAAACAGTTCTTTTCAGAAACAGCATTCCTGTCAGTTTTATGGGAGAGGATGCAACTCTTGAAATGCTGGTGGATGTTACAATGCTTGAGTCGGCAAGAAAACAGGAAGTTCAGTCAAATATCGCAAAATCGGAGTTTCTTGCGCGCATGAGTTATGAAATAAGAACTCCGATGAATGGTATAATAGGCATGACAGACATACTGAGCCGTCAGGTATTGCCTCCTGAAGTGAAGGACATAGTAAATCTGCTTCGGAGATCAACAGAAGTTCTTCTAAATATTGTCAACGACATACTTGACTTTTCCAAAATGGAAGCCGGAAAAATGATACTCGATGAAGTGCCGTTTAATCTGAGGGAGGAAATTGTTTATTGCTATGACCTTGCAAGAAAAACTATAGATGAAAAGATCCTGAATATAAATCTTGAAGTACAGGAAACAATACCTGACAGAGTCATCGGGGATCCGTCAAGACTCAGACAAATTCTAAGCAATCTCTTGAATCATTCTGTAAGCAATACTAATGAAGGTGTAATTAATCTTATATGCAGACTGAAGGAAAAGAGCAGTTCAAAAATGGTACTGGAGTTTGAGATATCAGACACTGGAAAGTCATTTGACAAGGCAAGCCTTAAGAAAATTTTCGGAGAATATGTTACATCTGACCCAAGAAATTTAGGTGAAGGAGGCCAGGCTGGATTTAGCACTATTCTGGCACGACAGCTTATTGAACTTATGGGAGGAAGTTTCTCCGTTCAAAGCCCTTCAGGTATTGCAGGCGACAAGGGCACAAAAATATGTTTTTCCATAGTTATTCATGCAGATGAAAAGCCGCATAAAAGCCTGGTTGTCGACAAAGTACGAAGTTTTGAAGACATAAAAACCCTAGTCATTGCCGGAGAACAGGGAAGAGATGAAGAAATACTGAACGCACTTCATAAACTGGGATTGTCAGTGAACGTAACAACATTTCAGAAGTCAACCATCAGCCAGATAAGGACAAACCTGAGCTTCCCTGATGACAGGTACAGACTGATAGTAATATTTGATGATAAAGATTTTGACGGCTTTGAACCGGCTGAATTGCTACTGGAAAATAAACTCTCCGACAAATTTGTAATAATAATGATAAGCTCCAATGACCTCAGAGGCAACTATGTAAAGAGCATATCGCTGGGAATTGATCATTATATTGTCAAACCTTTTGAAATAAGAGAGCTTTTTGAAACTATTCAGAGGAGCTTTCCTCTGGTCGACAGAAAAATTCCTGAAAACAATAATGATAGTCTGAGAAATGACTTAAGAATACTGATTATCGAAGATAATAAGATGAATCAGAAAGTTCTGGGCACCATTCTTAAAAGCCTTGGTTACTCTTTTGATTTTGCAGATGATGGCTACTCAGGATATATACAGGCCAGGACCAGGCATTATGATATTGTTTTCATGGACCTTCTCATGCCCGAAATGGATGGCTATGAGTCGGCAAGAAGAATTCTTGCGTTTGACAGTTCTGTTCTGATAGTCGCCTTTACGGCAGATAATCTGCCTGAGTCAAGAAAGAAGGCAGAACTTTCAGGCATAAAGGAGTTTATCTCAAAACCCGTAAGGATAGAAGACCTGAAAGCTCTTTTTGCCCGTCATTTTAAAAATAACTGAAAACTGAATATTCATCAGGTACTTTGATTATGTTTGCAGCCTGAGTTTCATCTAATACATGCCGGTAAACGGGATGAAGAAAACAAACATATCAGAGTTTTTAAAGCTAGCAGATAACTATCCAATTATTGACGTACGGTCTCCCTCCGAATTTAAACAGGGGCATATCCCTGGGGCTATCAATATTCCGCTGTTTGACGATCATCAGAGGGAAACTGTCGGTATAAGTTATGCCCGGCAGGGCCGTATTAAAGCGATACTTACCGGGCTGGAACTCATAGGCCCGTCTCTCTCTTCCAAACTTAAATCTGCCCTTAAGCTTGCTCACAGCGGTAAACTTCTTGTCCATTGCTGGCGCGGGGGAATGAGAAGCGAAACAATGGCATGGCTCTTTTCACTTGGAGACATTGAAACTTTCGTTCTTGAAGGCGGTTACAAGTCATACCGCAATCATATCCTCAATGAACTGTCGCAAGAAAGAAAAATTATTGTTCTTGGAGGATTGACCGGCAGTGGCAAAACCAAAATACTTCAGTATCTCAAGGAACACGGTCACCAGGTTATTGATCTTGAAAAGATTGCCTGCCATAAAGGGTCCGCTTTTGGATGGATGGGACAGGAACCTCAGCCAACCTCTGAACATTTTGCCAACCTGCTTTTTGATGAGTGGAAAAAGCTTGACTTCAGCCGGCCTGTATGGATTGAAGATGAAAGCAGTAATATTGGAAATGTATTCATGCCTTCAGAGTTTTATGACAATATGCAGAAATGCCGGGCAATAATTCTGATGATGGATATTGAAACAAGAATTCCCGGCCTGCTTGCCGACTACACTGCTTTTCCTCCGGAGATGATTAAAGAATCAATCAACAGAATCAGCAAAAGGCTGGGAGCTGAAAATGCGAAAATTTCTATCAGGGCAGTTGAAAATAATGACTTTGCTACTGCCATACGAATAATACTTGGATACTATGACAAGTCATATCTGTATGGCCTGAGAAAAAAAGAGAGCAATAAAGTGATTTATGTTGAGACCGCTACTGATGATGTGGAAATTAACGCTTTAAAAGTACTTGAAGCATCAGAAAAAATTGTCTGGAATAAATAACAATTTTTTAATCCCTGTCAATCCATTTATACACTTTGTCTGATCTCCGCAGGTAAACAGGAATCTTAACAGAGCAAAAGGAGCCTTTAGGAGCTTTGTCAGCTTCAGTCAGTTCGACCCTCACCTCATCTACCGTATGCTCTATAACGCCGGTAGTTGGACCAATAATCAGAATCTGATCCCCTTTAAAAAGATCATCATTTTCCAGCTTAATCTCTGCAACACCGGATTTTGTAAAATAGTTGGTTATTTTGCCGATATAGATTTTCCTTTTTGACGAGGCTGACCCGTATCTTGTATTCCATTCTCCAAGCTTCTGGCCGAGATAGTATCCGTCCCAGAATCCCCTGTTGAATACTGTGGAAAGTCTTTCTTTCCACAACTGAATTTTCTCATCGTTGTATGTACCGTCCAGAACTGAAAGGAGAGCCTCATTGTAGCATGAGGTTACTGTTTTGACATATTCCGGGGAGCGGGCTCTGCCTTCAATCTTGAATACACGCGCCCCTGCATCTGCAATTTTGTCAATGAATCCAATTGTGCACAAATCTTTTGGCGACATGATGTATTCATTGTCTATCATCAGTTCATACCCTGTCTCCTTTTCTGTTACTATATATGCTTTCCTGCATGTCTGGTAGCATTTCCCCCTGTTTGCGGAAGTATTGTTTTCATGAAGGCTGAGGTAGCATTTTCCTGAAATTGCCATGCAAAGGGCGCCATGAACAAACATCTCAATTCTGACACGATTCCCGGAAGGTCCGGTAATGTTATGTTCTGTTATTGAGTCATAAATTTTTCTGACCTGATTCAGGTTCAGCTCCCTGGCAAGAACCACGACATCTGCCCACCTTGAATAAAACTTCAGGGCCTCAGTATTGGCAATGTTAAGCTGTGTGGAGAGGTGAATTCCCATACCGCGGGCAAAGGCATATTCCATAACAGCAATATCTGATGCAATAACCGCATCGATTCCGCTTTCGGCGGCAGAATCCACTATCTCGCGTATAAGGCCTGTTTCATCATCATAAACCACCACGTTCAGGGTAAGGTAGCTTTTTATGCCTTTTTCCCTGCAAATACCCGCAATTTTTTTTAAATCGGACAGGGTAAAATTTGCAGAAGAGCCAGCCCTCATGTTAAGATGTTCAGCGCCGAAATAAACAGAATCTGCACCTCCCTGGATCGCTGCCATCAGGGACTCATACGAGCCGGCTGGCGCCATAATCTCAAAGTCCTTTCTCTCCATAAAGAATTAGCCGGGCAGGCCTTATTTGGTTTTGTTGAGTATGATTCTGATGCAGGAACCTTTGCCGATTTCAGATGACTTGACGAATATCTTTCCCTTGTGATATTTTTCTATGATCCGTTTTGCCAGTGAGAGCCCCAGGCCCCACCCTCGCTCTTTGGTTGTGAATCCCGGGCTGAATATCTTCCTGAATAAAGCCTTGGGAATGCCTTTCCCGGTGTCTGAAATGTCAAGCATCACCTGTTTTTCAGTCTCAGAAATCCTCATGGTAACGGTACCCACTCCTTCCATTGCATCAATTGCATTCTTTGAGACATTCTCAATAACCCACTCAAACAATGCACTGTTTACAGGCAAGACAACTTCCCTTGATTCATCGAATTCAAGATTGAACTGAACCCTCGATGAAGACCTTGTTTTGAGGTATTCGACTGAATTAAGAATTAGCTTCACTATATTTTCTTTTGCCAGTGAGGGCTTGGAGCCTATTCTGGAAAACCGTTCAGTAACCTTCTCAAGCCGCTCAATGT
>JABUEV010000054.1 GCA_013314865.1 Bacteroidales bacterium
GCTCAGCTTTGTACGGCTTGTCTGCCTTATTAGGGCACAAAGCGTTGACGTTATGCCTGGTCATCGGGAACAGGGTTACAGGAGAATTTATCGGAGACTATAAATCTATGATGAGTAATATTGCCCTGAAAGTTCTTAAGACAATCTAATTGTAACAAATGTTACAAATTTTCCCTGTACCATTTAACGGCTTCTTTCATTCCCTCTTTAACAGTATGTGTAGGCTTATAGCCGAGGAGACTGCTTATTTTTGAGATTGAAGCAAGAGAGTGCGGTATGTCTCCCTTACGTGGAGGTCCATATACGGGCTCTATTCCGAGAACATCCTTATCAAACTGGCTGATAATTTCTTTTATTAGATTGAAAAGCTCATTAAGAGAAGTTCTTTCTCCGTGAGCCACGTTATAAACCTGGTTAATTGCAGAAGGATCAGTTGCAACAGCTGCCAGGTGATTTGCCTGTATTACGTTGTCGATATAGGTAAAATCGCGGGAAACTGATCCGTCTCCGTTGATGACAGGTGATTCGTGACTCAGAAGCTTCTTTACAAAAAGTGGTATAACAGCAGCATAGGCGCCTTCCGGATCCTGTTTTCTTCCAAAAACGTTAAAATATCTCAGACCGACAACTTCGATTCCATATATCGAGGCAAAATTTGAAGCAAAGAGCTCATTTACATATTTGGTTATTCCATATGGAGACAGCGGTTTACCTATTTTTTCCTCCACTTTTGGCAGGTCCGGGTGATCACCATATGTCGATGAGCTGGCAGCATAAATGAACCTTTTGACTCCGGCTCCCTTTGAGGCATAAAGCATTTTTACAAAACCTCCTATATTAACATCTGTTGATGTAACAGGATCTTTGATAGATCGGGGAACAGATCCAAGAGCTGCCTGATGGAATACATAATCCACTCCCTGTACTGCCTTTTCGCAATCGCCGTAATTTCTTATATCTCCTTCAATCAGGATAAAGTTTTTGCTGTTAAGGAAGGATTTGATGTTTTCTCTTTTACCCGTGGCAAAATTGTCAAGACAGACGACAAAGTTGCCTGCATTCAGAAGAGATTCCACAAGGTTGGAACCTATAAAACCTGCTCCGCCTGTAACCAGAACCCTGCTGTTTTCAAGAATTCTTTTCATAATGAAGTTGTTAAAGTGTTCCGGAGCATTCGGTACCGGATGCTTCAGGCTTCACCAAGGAAGTATAGTATCTCCCTCAGTATAAATTCAGCTGTCTTGCCATCGCCGTAAAAACTGGGATATTCAAAATCAGCATGAGGATTCAATAACGAAAAAAACTCATATTTTATTTTTTCAGGATCTGCATCTACAAGTTTTGTGGTACCGTTTTTTACCAGTTCAATCCATTCGGTTTCTTTTCTAAGTACCATGCAAGGTTTTTTGAAGAAATGAGATTCTTTCTGTACCCCGCCTGAATCGGTTATTATAAACCTGCAGGTTTTTTCAAGCAGGGTCATTTCAAGGAATGAGACAGGCGGGATAAGCTTTAAAAGAGAGCATTTCAGAAGATCATCGTATAATTCCGGCAGGTTAGCCTTGAGTGAATTGGTTGTTCGTGGATGAAGAGGCATTACAAGATTCACCGAACTCTCCTTAGCCAGCTGCATCAGTGTTGACAGGATTAGCTTAAGACGTTCTATATTGTCGGTGTTGATATCACGGTGAATAGTCACAAGCACGAAGTTGTTTCTTTCAACTGACAATGAATCAAGCAATTCTCCTTTCTTCTTTTCAGCAAGTTCAGCGAAGAACAGTGAGTTGTCGTACATGATATCACCGGTCAGGTATATTTTAGGGTTATTGATACTGTAAGGAGGGCTGTTTTCAGGTCTGAAACCCTCGTTCATCAGGTTTTTGAAAGCAGCGCTTGTAGGAGCGAACAGGAGGGTTGAAGCATGGTCGCTCATTATCCTGTTAATTTCTTCCGGCATTGTCTTATTGAATGACCTCAGTCCGGCCTCAATATGTATAACCGGGAAGTGCTGTTTTGATGCAGCGATCGCTCCTGCAAGGGTGGAATTTGTATCTCCATACAGGAGGACACAGCAAGGTTTTTCCTTCAGAAGCACCTCCTCAATACCTGTTATCATCATTGCAGTCTGCTTTCCATGGCTTGCAGAACCGACTCCTATATTGTAATCGGGACGATGGATCTCAAGCTCTTCAAAAAAGATGTCTGATAATTCCTTGTCGTAGTGTTGTCCGGTATGAAGTGTTATTTCCTGGAATTTTTCAGAGAAATTGTTCCGTATCGCTCGGCTTATTGCGGATGCCTTAATAATTTGTGGTCTGGCACCCACAACGTTCATCAGTTTTAGCTGTGACATGTTTTACTGCAGGTATTAGTTTTGCGGCCAAAGGTATAAAAATTTCACATCTTTCCGTGAAATCCTTCTATGAAGCTGATCTCAAAACAGATTCACTGTCAGCAGTCCGATAACTTTAAAATTCCAGGGAGCGGTTTTAATTTTATTTTGCGTAATTAACTGCTCTTGTTTCTCTTATCACAGTTATTTTTATCTGACCGGGATAAGTCATTTCATTTTGAATTTTTCTGGCAATTTCAAATGAAAGGCCTTCAGCTTCCTTATCTGACACTCTTTCAGCTCCGACAATAACTCTCAGTTCCCTGCCAGCCTGGATTGCATAGGTTTTGGTAACTCCAGGATATTGCAATGCGAGTGATTCAAGTTCTTTAAGTCTTTTAATATATGATTCAACCACCTCTCTTCTTGCTCCTGGACGGGCACCTGAAATAGCATCGCAAACCTGGACAATAGGTGCAATCAGAGAGGTCATTTCGACCTCATCGTGATGAGCTCCGATGGCATTGCAGATTTCAGGCTTCTCTTTGTATTTTTCAGCGACTTTCATTCCAAGGATTGCGTGAGGCAGTTCAGGCTCATCATCAGGAACTTTGCCAATATCATGAAGAAGGCCGGCTCTTTTTGCTATTTTAGGATTAAGGCCCAGTTCTGCAGCCATTATTGAACACAAGTTTGCGACTTCACGTGAATGCATTAGCAGATTCTGGCCATATGATGACCTGTATTTCATTTTTCCTATCAGCCGGATAAGTTCCGGGTGCAATCCGTGAATTCCCAGGTCAATGGCTGTTCTCTTTCCAACTTCAAGAATCTCGTCCTCAACCTGCTTGCGTGTTTTTTCCACCATTTCCTCGATTCTTGCAGGGTGTATTCTTCCGTCAGTTACAAGCTGGTGAAGTGCAAGTCTTGCTATTTCCCTCCTTATGGGGTCGAATGCGGAAAGTACAATTGCTTCAGGCGTATCATCAACTATGATCTCCACTCCTGTAGCAGCTTCAAGTGCGCGTATATTTCTCCCCTCCCTTCCTATTATCCTTCCTTTCATTTCATCTGATTCGATGTGAAATACTGTCACTGCATTTTCTATGGCTGTCTCCGCTGCCACTCGCTGAATAGTCTGAACAACTATTCTTTTTGCTTCCTTATTGGCAGTCATTTTTGCCTCTTCCATTATGTCGTTAATAAATGACATGGCTTCTGTTCTGGCTTCCTCCTTGAGGGACTCAACCAGATGATTCTTTGCTTCTTCTGCCGACAAGCCAGAGATTGTTTCGAGTTGTTCTACTTGCATTTTGTGAAGTTTCGAAACCTCCTCTGATTTCTTCTCAAGCAGTTCAAGCTGTGCAGTCAGGTTTTCACGAATGGCATCAGCTTCATTTTTCTTTCTCTGCAGTTCTTCCATTTTCTGGGAGAGGGCAATCTCCTTTTGCTTCAGACGACTTTCAGCCTGAGCTATCCTGTTGTTTTTTTCATTTATTACCTTTTCATGTTCAGCCTTAAGCTGAAGGAATTTCTCTTTTGCCTGAAGAATCTTTTCCTTTTTAATTACTTCGGCTTCTGTTTCTGCTTCTGAGATGATTCTTCTGCTTTTGGCTTTAAGAGCATACTGCCAAAGAGCGTATGAAGCGCCGAAGCCTACAATAAGAAATGCAACACAGAGGCCTGTCATAAGCCCTAAGCTTGTACTTATCAGTTGTATCATATTTCAAACAATTAATGTTAATAAAAAACCCGCAAAGTCTCCTCAGCTTTTATAAAACCCCATTTCTACATGGATGGAGCTACTAGACATTTCGAACGTCCACTGTCCCGTTTACACGGGATTCCGACGAATCGGAATGAGGCCTGTCCTACATGAACTAAGGATCACTCCAAAGTTTTAAGTGTTGAGTTTCAAAAATGAATGAGGAAACAATGCGGGCAATTGCTTATATAATATTTTAAAGAACGCTGTCACTCTTATTTGTAAGCACCGAATCGATCTTTTGTATCAGTTCGTTAAGTGCTTTGGGAATCTGATCATTATTATTTCTCTCCTCCTCCTCGTTCAGTCTTATTACGTACTGTAACGATGCCATTGCCAAAAAATCCTGTGTATCTTTATCAGTATAACGCTGCTTGTAATGCATAATCTTTTCATTGATCATTCTGGCAGCTTTTCTGATTTTTTCCTCGTCTTCCCTTTCCACTTTTAATGGATAAAACCTGTCAGCCACATTTACTCTGATTGAGAGCTTTTCATCCATTATTATATTATTATCTGTTTAAAAGAGCAACACATTTGTCAATCTCCCGCACCAGTTCCGTTATCTTTTTTCTGGCTTCCTGTGCATTTTCAGCATCTCCCCTCAATGCTCCGGTCAGTTTAATCCGCTCATATTCTGTTTCAAGTTCCTTTATTCTGTTTTCCCTTTCCTGAAGCATAAAACTCAATGCTTCATTCTTTTTTTTCAGTTCCTCATTTTCATTCAGCAGGTTCCTGTATCTGTTTAACAATTCTTCGAGCTTTATGTTTAAAACCTGAAGCTCTGGATATCCCTGCCACGACATATCATAAACTTTAATACAAAGTTAATTATTGTTAATCATATATTCAAAAAATTACATTAAATAGTTTGGCAGGACAGATCATAAGTATAGCTTTGCACATATGTAAATGATTATCTTACAATATGCACCTGACAAGAATAGCATTATCAATCCTGTTACTATTTATTAATCTGGAAGACAACCCAAAAGAAAAATCTGTATTTATTTCTCCCTTGACTATACCTCTATCTCTTTCGTCGAACTTTGGTGAGCTTAGAACTGATCATTTTCATTCAGGTATCGATTTAAGGACCCAGGGAGTTACAGGCAAGGAAATTGTAGCGGCAGCTTCAGGTTACGTGTACAGAATAAGTGTCTCTCCCGGCGGATTTGGAAAAGCTCTTTACATGAAGCATCCTTCAGGCTATTCAACCGTTTACGGACACCTCGACCGGTTTATCCCTGGAATTGAAGAGTATGTAAAAAAGAGACAATATGAACAGAAAAGTTTTACAATAAATATTTATCCTCCTTCCGATAAATTTGAATTCAAACAGGGTGAAGTAATTGCATATTCAGGCAATACCGGAAGCTCATCAGGCCCTCATCTTCATTATGAAATAAGGAAATCAGATACCGAAGCTCCTGTTAATCCCCTGATTTTTGATTTTGGAGTGGAAGATAATATTAAACCAATCATTGAAAGACTCGTAATCTATCCTGTTGGCAGAAATTCAATGATAAACGGCGACTATAAACCTCTCAGGCTAAATGTTTCAGGAGGGCACGGAAATTACTATGTGCCTTCTGAAAAAGAAATTTTAATAAGCGGCAAAGCAGGATTCGGGATAAAATCATTTGACCTGATGAATGAAAGCTATAGCAGGTTTTCAGCATACTCAATATCTCTTAAGGTAGACAGCAATGTGGTATATAGAAAAATAATGGATTCGTTCATGTTTGATGAAACCAGGTATATAAACAGCCATATTGACTACGAGACACTGATGCGTGAAAGAACATATATTGAAAAACTGTTCAGACAGCCGAACAATAAACTAAGTCTTTATAAGGATATTAAAAATGATGGTATAGTAAACATCACTGAAAACAGGAAATATCACATTTCCATCGAGGTTACTGACATAAAAGGAAATAAGTCTGAACTTTCGTTTTATGTCAGATTTTCAGTGCCATGGAAAAAGGAGACCTTTGATCCGGAGATAAAGAACAGCATTACGATGCCATATGGAAGGAACAACAGATTTGCCGCAAAGAATATTTCTGTAACTATTCCAGCCGGTTCTCTTTATGACACACTCTATTTTGAATACAAAAAAACACAGGGCATCAACGGTATGCTGTCAGAAATACACCAGGTTCACAATAAATACGTTCCTGTTCATAAAGCTTATTCACTGGCAATTAAGCCTGATATTATTCCGGCCGGAAAAGAGTCAAAAATGCTTATTGCAGAGATAACGGAAGACTGGAAGCGAATTCCTTTAACTAGCAGATGGGAAGATGGATTTCTGGTCGCAAATCCTTTGAGATTTGGTTCATTCTTTGTCGGAATCGACACTGTACCTCCGGCAATCAATCCTGAAGAAACAATTTCAGGAGCTGACCTTTCAGATAAAAAGTTACTGAAAATCAGGATATTTGATAACTTCTCCGGTATTAAATCATACGAATCCTATATAGATGGGAATTGGGCACTCTTTGAATGGGATCAGAAGAACAACCTTATAATTCATGCATTAGATTCTGACAGGATGGAAAAAGGCAAAAACCACTCTTTTACTTTAAAAGTAAAAGACAACTGTGAGAATGTAAGTATTTACAAATGCGATTTCTTCTGGTAACGGATTATCAATAAATTCTGGCAGGATAAACACCTTTTCTTATAAGTTTGCGGATATTCTCCACCACAAGAGGTTTGTCTTCGCGGTAAGTAACTCCAAACCATTTCTCATTACTCATAAGGATCTTAATTTTTATTTCGCCGCTTTTTACAAACTTATCGAGTGATGTCGGGATATCCAGCTCTGCTTTAAGGTCAAAGCCATATTTATTGATAAATTCAGTGAATTCTTTCCGCAGGAAGCTGAAACAAGTCGGCTTGAAGCCAAACAGATTCATTGAAACTATCTCCTCTCCTGTAAAGAATAACTGCTGTCCGTCAGGACCCGGGGCCTTTGCTCCTTCTTTAGTCTTTTCTATCTGTCTGGTTTCAACTATTTTCTGAAGATAACCATCAGGGCCTGCCTGACATATGCCCCTGTTAACATGTCCGTGATCGGAAAGGGTGTTGCCAAGCTTATATCCTATTATTGTATAGCGGTTTGGTTCTTTGTCATTAACCAGAAAGTCATGCAAGATCCTGAACGAATCAACGCCATAATAATCATCAGCATTAATTACGCCGAAAGGTTCCCTTATGGTCCCTTCTGTTACAAGAATGGCATGGCTTGTACCCCAGGGCTTCTGCCTTTCAGGTGTTACTTTAACTCCCTCAGGAAGGTTTGTTATTTCCTGAAATACATACTCAACATCAATCTTTCCATTAAGCCTTTCAACAAATCTTTCTCTCACCTGTTCCTCCAAATCGCGCCTTATCACAAATACAATTTTGCCAAAGCCGGCCCTGATGGCATCATATATTGAATAATCAATTATTGTCTCGCCTGAGGGGCCTACTTCATCAAGCTGTTTGTTCCCGCCATACCTGGAACCCATTCCGGCAGCTAATACTAGTAATGTTGGTTTCATTTTAATAGTCGGTTTTGATGCACAATTATAAAGAAAATATTGCTATTTTTATATATGTAATCATAAATTTGACCCCTTACTTCTTTTTATGAGTATCTTGCTTGAAATTTGTGCCGACAGTGTTGAATCAGCAGTAATAGCTCAGGAAGCGGGTGCAGACCGTGTTGAACTTTGCAGCAGTCTGGTTGAAGGGGGCCTCACACCAAGTTACGGCACAATCGCTTCAGCCAGAAGCAATCTCAGCATAACCCTTCATGTCCTGATACGTCCCAGGGGCGGTGATTTTCTTTATTCTGACGAGGAATTTGACATAATGAGAAGAGATATTGAGATGTGCGGAGAACTGGGAGTTGACGGAATTGTTACAGGCGTCCTTCGTTCAGGCGGTACAATAGATACAGACCGTACATCCCGGCTTATTGAAATTGCATATCCTATGAAGGTCACTTTCCACAGAGCTTTTGACCTTTGTTCCGACCCGGTTGACGGGCTTGAGGATGTAATTGCAGCCGGAGCTGACCGCCTGCTTACATCAGGGATGAAAAATAAGGCAGTAGATGCACTGGAAACAATCCGTCAGTTTATAATTCAGGCAGGGAACCGGTTAATAATTATGCCAGGGGGCGGAATTGACGACACAAACATTGTCAGACTAATTGAAGCCACGGGGGCTAAAGAAGTCCATCTTTCAGGAAGAAAGGAAATTGAAAGTGACATGATTTTCAGACGCAAAGACATAAATCTTGGATCAGCAGGAACATCTTCAGAATTCACCCGGAAAATTGCCGATTTTGAAAAAATCACAGGTATTAAAGCATTAATTAAAATGTTCTGATTTTTATTCTTTGATATTTATCACAGGTTGTTACCTTTGTTGTCCCCATTTTAATCTAAAAAGAAAAATTTATGAAAAGAATCTTTACCGGACTGCTTTTGATTTTGCTTACCAGTTTAATTCCTGACAATCATTCTGTTGCATGTACAAACTTCCTGATTACAAAAGGCGCATCAAAAGATGGCTCAGTAATGATAACCTATTCAGCCGATTCGCATGTGCTGTACGGTGAACTCTATTACTGGCCTGCAAGAAAATGGCCGGCAGGTTCAATGCTGGAAGTATATGAATGGGACACGGGAAAATATATGGGGAAAATTCCACAGGCTGCACAGACTTATTCTGTAGTGGGAAATATGAATCAGTATCAGCTTTCAATCGGTGAGACCACTTATGGCGGAAGAAGTGAGCTTATTGATACCACTGGAATAATTGACTATGGTTCACTCATATATATAACTCTTCAGCGGGCAAGGAATGCGAGAGAAGCTATCTACACCTTCCATAAGCTGGTTTCCGAATATGGCTATGCAAGCTCAGGTGAATCATTTTCGATCGCCGACAAAAATGAAGCCTGGATTTTAGAGATGATTGGCAAAGGCCCCGGCAACAAAGGTGCTGTCTGGGTTGCACGCCGGATACCCGACGGATATATTTCAGGACATGCAAACCACCCCAGGATTACCACCTTCCCGCTTGCCGACGGGGTAAAGTCAATTACATCAAAGGAAATAGATAAGATTTTCAATCCCGAAGTTGAAAATGTGTACGCATACGATGTGGTTGAAGTTGCACGCAGGTATGGATGGTACAATGGCGAAGACAAGGATTTCAGCTTCAGCGATGTTTATGCTCCGCTGGACTTCGGAGGTGCCAGATTTTGTGAATCCAGGGTCTGGTCAGGATTTAACATGGTTAACAGCCAGATGGGACAATATCTCGACTACGCAATGGGTGAAAACCTTAAAAACCGGATGCCTCTCTGGATCAAACCCGACAAACCTTTGGAAGTAAAAGACGTGATGTCAATGATGCGCAATTATTTTCAGAATACACCCATGGATATGACCAAAGATGTTGGTGCCGGACCTTATGGAAGTACGGTTAGGTGGAGACCGATGGAATGGGAGGTTGATGGGGTTACATATATCAATGAAAGAGCAATTTCAACGCAACAGACTGGTTTTTCTTTTGTGGCTCAGAGCCGTTCATGGCTGCCCGATCCTGTTGGAGGAATATTCTGGTTTGGAGTGGATGATACTTATTACACAGTCTATACACCAATCTACTGCGGTATTACACGTGTACCTGAAGCATTTGCAGTGGGCAATGGCGACATAATGACTTTCAGTGAGAATTCAGGCTTCTGGGTATTTAACCAGGTGACAAATTTTGCCTACACCAGAACAAGACTCCTGATAGATGACCTTCAGAAAAAACAACGGGAACTTGAGGAAGGATATTTCAAAGAAACACAGGATGTTGACAAATTAGCAGCTCAGCTTTTTGAAAAAAGCCCGAAAAAAGCTGTGAAATATTTAACAGAATACTCAGTAAATGCCGGCAATAATACAGTGGCTCAATGGAAAGACTTTTACAAATTCCTTTTCACAAAATATGTTGACGGCAATGTGAAAGAGAAACGTCCGGTGCCACCAGGATATAA
>JABUEV010000055.1 GCA_013314865.1 Bacteroidales bacterium
TCAATTCGCTTGATTATTTTAATAGTTGTGGCCACTCCTACGTCAGATGAAACCAGAACCTCTTCAAGATTATCAAGCACTTCATCGTCAACCTTTGATTTTCCGATGACAGCGCGCGAAAGTTTTGTAAAAACATTTTCCTTGGTTTTTTCGAGTCCCTTATTGAGGTTCTCTTTTTTTTCCTTTCCCAGGAATCCCAGCCAGCTCATAGTTATTAGAGTTGTTACAGACAAATATAAAAAAAGCTTTCTTCAGTTACGAAGAAAGCCTGTCTTGAATAGGATATAAACTTTTACTTCTTTGCAAAAAAATCCTTAATATGGTCGTTATGCACGACACTTTCCCTGAACTGGTAAGACCCGGTCTTTTCAGATTTTACCATCTTTATGCACTTCGTAAATACTTTTCCGGATCCGGTTTTAAGTGATGCAACAGTTTTCTTTGCCATGTTATTCTGCTTTTATTTTATTTCCCTGTGAAGGGTATGACGTTTAAGAATCGGATTATATTTCATTCTCTCAAGACGGTCAGGCGTATTCTTCCTGTTTTTTGTCGTAATGTACCTTGATGTACCGGGAAGGCCGCTCTCCTTATGTTCAGTACATTCAAGAATTACCTGCTGTCTGTTACCTTTAGCCTTTTTTGCCATTTCTTTAATTTATTAACTGTTCACTATCAAGCCTTTTTCTTTCGCTTCCTTAAGTACGGCTGTAAGTCCTTTTTTGTTAATCAACCTGATGCCTGATGCAGATACCTTAAGTGATATCCACCTTTTTTCTTCAGGCAGATAATACCTTTTAACAAAAAGGTTAGGAAAAAACTTTCTTTTAGTTCTCCTTTTTGAATGGGAAACATTGTTCCCAACCACAGCTCTCTTTCCCGTTACCTGACAAACCTTTGCCATTGAGTTTAAATTTGCATTACAATTTTAAAAACGAAGCGCAAAGTACGTGATTTTAATCTTATTAACAAAATTTTTCATGTACTTTTTTTTAACATTTGTTTCTGATTAACCTTAATAACTGAGAATCTGTTTTCTGAGGAGGTTCAGGGCCGCGCGGGCAAACCTTTCAATATTGATAAGTCTGTCAGTGCCAAAGATGTATTTTTCCGCAGATGTACCTGAGTCAGAAGCCACCGCCACCCAGACGGTGCCTACTGGCTTTTCATGAGATCCTCCTGACGGTCCGGCAATGCCTGTTGTGGCAACACTGAAGTCAGTTGACAATAGTTTTCTTGCTCCTTCAGCCATTTCCCTTGCACACTGTTCGCTTACTGCCCCGTATTCGGAAATTGTCGAAGCTTTTACTCCAAGCAATCTTTTTTTCACTTCATTTGAATATGCAATAACTGAACCAGTAAAATAGTCAGAGCTTCCCGCAATGCCTGTTATCATACCGGCAATTCTTCCTCCTGTACAACTTTCTGCAGTGCAGACAGTACTTTTTCTCTCCCTTAGAAGCCTTCCTATGACCATTTCAAGTGATTCTTCATCCTCCGAAAATATAAATCCGGGAATTATACTGCGAAGTTTACTAGTCTGTTCTTCCAGAACTGCATGGAGAAAAGAGGGATCTTTCCCGGTTGCTGTGAGTCTGAGTTTAATTACTCCAAACGAGGGCAGGTATGCAAGTTTTATGCAATCAGGAAGTGCTGATTCAAAACCAGTAAGTATTTCAGCAAGTTTTGCCTCGTAGGTGCCATAAGTCATTATGTTTTTATGAATGATTACCTGGGACTTATATCTTCTCTTAAGCTCAGGAATTGCATGTTCAGTCATAAGGTATTTCATTTCAGCGGGAACACCTGGAAGTGACATATAAATTTTACCATCCTTTTCGAACCACATTCCCGGGGCAGTACCAACTGCATTGGGAAGAATGGTGCATGATTCCGGCACTAAGGCCTGGAGCCTGTTGTTTTCATTGAGGTCAAATCCACGTCTCTGCATCAGGATTCTGATATTTTCCAGAACGGTTTCATTCATTTTAAGCCGGGTGTTAAAAAATTCGCAAAGCACCGGTTTGGTAATATCATCACTGGTCGGACCCAGTCCGCCTGTAATTATGACAAGATCAGTATCCCTGCCGATTCCTTTAAGAGCAGAAAGAATATCCTCACTCCTGTCGTGTACTGATGTTTTTCTGCAAATGTCAAAGCCAATATTGCTCAATTCTGATCCTATCCAGGCTGAGTTTGTATCAATTGTCTGTCCGATAAGCAGTTCGTCTCCTATTGTGATAATTTCAGCCTTCATTTTTCAAATGGAATGATACATGGAAGCAAAGATAGAGAAATAAAACAATGAATTATTGAAACGCTAAATTCGGCAAATATAGCATCTGACTGAACCAAGGGAAATTTTACATCCTGTTCTGACAATAATACATCACTGACGGGATCAGGTCAAACTTAAAAATTGGATAAAGAGATTTATGCAGATAATTGCACAGGGTTTTATTCATAGATATATTCAGCTTCTCCATTTACTATTACCGGATAACCCCTGTGGTTGTATGTATAGGTGTATGTTGAAACCTGTACTTTTTGGATTGCCGGATCGCTGACTTCAAAATGAATAGTATATGTTTCTTTAACGATATTGTTCAGATTAGTATATTTTCCGGGTTTCATCAAACGCCTGAAGGCCAGCCACGGATTGTTTTTATTATCGAATTCATATTCCGTTGATGTTAGCAGATTCTGAGTGCCATCATCCAGAATCATATACTTCTCCTCCCTTATCAGATTGCCTTTTGAATCGTAGAAGAAATCAATAAATGATGAAGGCTTGCCATTCCAGAACATAGTTTCTCTGGTTATCCTGTCATTTTCAAATGTATATTCATTATACTCTCCATCTGTTGATGAATTGCGGTCGAATATAGTTTTTACCAGCTGATCATTGCTGTTGTATTCATATATTTTGGTAAGACTTTTCTCAGTGTTGCCGGGATTTACCCATTCCTTTCTGTTCATCACTTGTTCTAATGCTGCGCTGTTGCTGCTGAAAATAGCCTTGTCCATATAGAACTCTGATGTGGAAAGCAGATTTCTGTTGTTATAACAGTGTTTTGTATAATGGAATTTGCTCTTTTCCTCTTTAGGAAGCCTTTCCTCAGTATATGTATATTCCATAAAAAGCTCACCATCAACCGTTATTCTTTTAAGAAGTGGTATATCCTTGTTTTCGATGATAGGGTGATATTCTTTTTCGCACGAAAAAAGAAGAAATGAGGTGACAATCAGCAAGCTTAGTTTTTTCATGTCTTTGGTTTGGGTGTTATTCACTTCACATCAAAAATCACACCAAACGCGCATTTTTTTTGAGCGGGAAACGGGAATCGAACCCGCGACCCTCAGCTTGGGAAGCTGATGCTCTGCCAACTGAGCTACTCCCGCATTTTACAGCGCAAATGTAATAATTTAACCGAACAGGTCAAAGAAATTTCGGATTTCGGATTGCGGATTTTGGCGAACGCAGTGAGCCAATCCCGCGTAAGCGGGAGCGGATTTTATCAAGCAATGTGAGATAATACCTCATAAGCGGGAGCGGGTTTCGGGTTTCGCGTTTCGGGTTTATACTTCAGGGTTTAAAAGCGATTGTAAAATGTATATCATGCTGAATGCACTTACATAAAAATTATCTTGTGGAAACCTATAAGTAATTTAAATAAGATTGTTTTATTAATCTAACAATCTGTTTTTTTAATTACCTTAAACTACTGGCAAACTGAATATTAATACTGAAGCTGGATAACCATCATTTTCTGAACTCAACAACTGCCTTGCCCTCTGATTTAATCAGATCTATGACTTTTGAAACTTTGCCGACTGTCACTTTATATTTGCCGTAGAATGCCGGTATAACGTATAATCCATCCTTTCCTGCTGTTCCGGATTCATTTGTCCACCACTCTTTGAATACCAGGTTGCGGTAAGCCTCCCCTGCCGGTGTTATCGACCAGTCGCGCCTGTACATGGACGAAGCCGGAATCCAGTTATTCCCTTCCCAGAAACCCCACATAAGAATGCCCTCAACGGCCGGATGAGCAAAACAGATTCTGAAATAATCAGAAAGTTCTTTTGCCTTTAAATCTTCATCTTCCGGTGTCATCACAACTTTCCTGTTGCCATAGAACTTTGAATTTTGTCCGGGCATATTAAATTCGGTCACCCTGACTGGCAGTTTAAAAATAGCAAGCGAATCCAGTGCATTTTTAAGTTGCTGACGATCGAATGTTTCTCCGTGAGAATGACCCTGAACACCAATTCCGGCAATGGGAATCCCCTGTTTCAGCAGACTGCGTATATGTGTCATGTAATCAGTCAGCCGTTTGCCTGTGAGTATTTCATAGTCATTTACAAAGAGTTTTGCGTTTGGATCGCCTTCCATGGCCCACTGAGCCATCATCTTTGTTATTTCAGGACCAAGACGCTCCTCGTAATAATTGCCGTGAATCATCTCATTGTTAAGGTCGTATTCTGCAAATCGGCCCTTGTACTTCTGAGTTATAGCTGTTGCCCTCTCCTGCATCCTTTTTCTCAATTCATCATCACTGAGTTCTTTTATCCATGGCTGTACAAATTTTGATATTCCCCAGAACAGGTTATGACCTCTGAGGGGGATGTTGTTTTCTTCTGTCCATTTCAGAATTCCGTCAACAACTGAATAGTTGACTTCATCCTTTCGCGGTTCCATTGAATACCATTTAAGTGCATTTTCAGTCACTGCAGAATTAAAATTCAGAATGAATTTCTCCTTATATTGTTTTAAATCACTCTCAGGCATTTTGCCGTCGGCCAGACTGTTGCTTATTGCACACCCGAACCAGAATTCATGCCGGAGCTGTTCCACACTAACTTTGGATCCCGGTCTGGCTTTAACGATTATCTCTCCTTTTCTGTTCCTGGCAATCGATTCATCAAGAAGTTTTCTTTCAATATATTCTGCAACGTTGCGGACGTTATCTATCCAGACTCCGTTTGCAGGGTCTGTTGCGTACTTGCAGATTGCATCAATAGTCTGAAGAAGTGAGGTTTGATTTCCACTGTCATTCATTTCGTGTCCTGCCAGTACCAGCCATTGTCCGTTTGCTTTGGCGGTTTCAATAAGTTTCAGTATCTGCTCAAATGTTTTTCCGTCGAGTTCTGTGGCGTTAAGCTGTGCCGGATCGCAGTAGTAAGGATCGTTGGGGGCCTCGTTGAGCCAGCCTCGGCCGCTTTTGAACATTGAGGCGATAAGCGGAACATAGCTTTTTGTGTTTATTCCCCTGCCAACGTAAGTCTGTCCGCACGGGTACGCAAAAGATGAAGTTGAAGTTCCCAGAACTTCTTTAATAAACCTGTTGGCAGAGTCGAGTTCTGCTTTCATTTTTTGAAGTGTATAATCCTCCAGAGCTTTGTTTCTTGACCATGCAAAATTTCCGGAACATGGATGGAAAACAGAATGGTTTCCGATTTCATGTCCGTCTTTCACAGCTTTTTTCCATCCTTCAGTTCTTTGAAGGACATTGCCGGGTTGTATGTAAAAAGTGGCTTTCACCCCGTATTTGTCGAGAAGAGGTATCCCCTTGTCTATCTGTGAAAGACGTGCGTCGTCGAAGGTAAGGCTCAGAGCCATTTTTTTACCTTCAGGCCAGGCAAATTTACGATTCGTTTCAGCTGAATTGCCTCCATAGGTTTGACCGAAACCAGAGTTGGATATCATCACAATAGTCAAAAGTATGGAGAAGTACTTTAAATAATTTGATTTCTTATTCATATTAACAAGGAATTTCAGTCTTATAAATTTAATTCATTTATTTTATTTTTATCAACAAACATTTCGCCTCTGCGAGGCTCAGAAATGTTTTTATATAACCATGGTACTGGAATTTGAAGAAATCTTTAGATCAGGGATTTTCTCCCCTGCTCTGCTTCACAACATAAGTTGCCATGCCTGATACAGGAATCCCCTCTCCGGTAATGCCTTCCACTATAATTTTGATTATCCCCGGTTTGTCTGAATTGGTAAACTCAATGAAATATGGAGTGTCGCTTTTGAGATGAATATTTGGCTCCCAGAAAACCAAGCTATGCTTGTCCGTTTTCCTTGATCTGTTCCAGCTAAGTTTCTTTATCTGTTCATGGAATATTCTTGGCTCATCAAACCCTTTCATAGTGAATGAGACTGATGTCACTTCAGGATTCTCCACATCATTTTTCTGAATTGATAATATGCCTGTATTCAATTTTTCTGACACAGTCCGATCTCTCACTTTTTTGCTTCTGCCTGAATTATTCAAACCGGATTCCGATCTGTTGGATAAGATTTTTGATTTATTAAAGTAATGCTTTTGGTAAGCAATTGTTTCATCTTCAATTTCAGCTGGGTTATAAATAACAGTATCAATGGTTATATTTAACGGAGTTTTATTTGTTGCATTCGGCGAGGAAACAACTATTTTATTGTCCCCGGTAATATCGATATTGTCAAATCTGAAGCAACCCAGCGAATCTGTTTTTGTATATAATATATCAGAGATATTTTTGCCAAAGATTCCCATCGTTACCCCTACACCATCAGCAGGTGATGCACCTTCACGGATCTTTCCACTGACAACAAATCCATTTTCGTTTTGAAATGCCATTCCGGGATCTTTCCATTTATAACCTCTCCATCCCTTGGTTAAAAGAAGCAGATCAAGGTTTTCCTTACTGTCGGGATTAAAACTGTTAAAAAAATATGAGGGTTTCTCTACCGGTCCCGTAATTTCTGATTCAAGCAAAAACCATGAAGTTATTGTTGACGGAAATAATGAGTCCGGTTTCGGAAATTGACTTTCAACAGCCGCCAGTGAAAAATTGCCTGATATGACTGAACCTGAGTCGCATAACAGCGAGAGTTTTATCCTGACTTTCTCATGAGGCTGGTATTCTTTTTTATCTGTTGAAATATTAATATGTGCATCTCTCTGTCCATAGTAAAATATTGACCTCTCACTTAGAATCAGACCTTTTTCATCGGTCAGCGTAAGACGAATAATGCCAGGAGGGAATTCAATAACAGGGATTTCAAAATGGCTTACAATTGAAGAAATCCTGAGTTTAACGCTTCTTACCACCACATTACGGGACGAAAGGGTCAGGTTAAGATTCTTTTCAAATAGTGAGGCAGCTGTTTTGGCGTTGGTTCTTAATGTCACCAGCAACGTGTTTGGTGCAGAAAATGACGCACTCAGAGATATTCCTGTCTGATGAACCTCAGGAAGAGGTACTTTTTTCATCTCACCTGATGAATTCTTCACTATAGTGTAATAACTCTCTCCAGGATGTGGTCTGAACATAAAATATCCCATTCCTGAATGGCTGGTTTTAAAAGATGTTATACTGTCACCATTTGCCGAAAAGAGACTCCCTGAGAGAGTACAACTCCTGCCTGATCCATCTTCAGCTTTAAAGGCCACTTTGGAAATTACATTTTCAACAAGTGAGCCACCCTCCGGAAAATATCTTATCTTAAAATCACTTAAAATCGAAACAGTATCAGTTATTAGTCCGAAATCAGTATCTGCCGGATTGACAATTTTAATCTGCTTTCTGAAAAAAAATTCAGAATCATAATTGCGCATGTGGTTTGTGTATGCCCTGATCAGATAATTGCCAGACGCAAGTGATTCGCCCAGATGAAAATCCCCGTTTCCTGTGCCGTTCTCAATTCTTACAATCTTGCTCATCAGAATTTCAGGTTTTGGAGAAATAAGTTCAACATGCAGATTATTTGTGTTCAGGGAAAGAAGGTTAGTAGCCGGATCAATTACATATGCCTTAAACCAGATATCATCACCTGAACGGTAATGACTGCGGTCAATATGAAGATAAACTTTTTCTGCAACCTGATCGGGATTCACCTGCCCTGCAGATGACATGGCAACGGCCAGCATGAAACCAAACAGAATCCTTACTTTTTCCGAAACTGACATAAGCAATGACCCTGACTTATTTTGTAAAAGTTAAATAAAAAGTAGTGAACAGACAAAATATAGTTTTTAGGTGTTCAGAGGCCTTTTGCATTATTGATTTGTTTTGAAATTTCCTGAATTAAAAACCACTTTTGCTGAATTGATTTTATTAGTAACTTTATAATACATCAATAGCTTTGGCTGACCGTAAATTGAAGATACTGAGATTAAAGCGGACTTCAGGAATCATTCATTAAAGATTTGATTGTAATAAATTATGGCGATTTAAAAAATGAATTTCATAAACTACTGATTTATAATAAATAATACAGGGTCTGATTATGAAAAGAATTCTTCTGCAAACATTGCTTATTCTGCTGTGTTACTCGGCTTTTCCTCAAAAATACGGACTCACATCTCCCGATGGAAAGCTTACAGCCGGAATTGAGATTGACAATGGAATTTATGTCGCTCTGCTTAAGGGGAGAAACCCTCTTATACGATTTGGCAATATCGCAATAGAAAATTATTATGTTGCAGAAAGGAATGCTGATTTCAAAGTGCAGAAAGTCACAAACAGACAGGTTAATGAAACTGTCAGTCCTGAGATACGCGAAAAGTCAGCTTCATATACAAATTCTTTTAATGAGCTGGAAATCAGGTTCAGAAAAAATTATGCCGTCACTTTCAGGCTTTATAATGAAGGTCTTGCATATAGATTCTCACTTTCCGAAAAGGACAGTCTGAGAATTATAAAGGAAAATCTTGATATTTATTTTGATCCGGGCGATTCCCTCAGGTTTCAGTCGTCCGAAACCTTCAATTCAGCTTATGAAACGCCTTACGAACATCAGAGAGTTGAGGGAATAAAAGCCGGAAAGCTTATCAGTCTGCCTGTTCTCGTCGAAAAACAGGGAGGTAATTTCATAATGATCACTGAATCTGATCTTTATGATTACCCGGGATTATGGTTCCAGGGGACGGGACAAAAAATGCTTTCAGCAATACACCCGCCCTACCCTAAAACTCTTACCAGCTCTGGCAATGCTTATGGCAGAAATCAGGTTGCGGAATCATATAATTATATTGCATGGGTAAAAGGCACCAGAACCTTTCCCTGGAGAATATTTGCAGTGGCTGGCAATGAGAAAGATCTGATAGCTAACAATATGGTTTACCTTCTGTCGCCGCCGTGTGCTGTCAAGGATGTCTCATGGATCAAACCGGGTGTCGTAATGTTCGACTGGTGGGGTAAACACAACATATACGGCGTTGATTTCAAATCGGGCATCAATACGGAAACTGCAAAATACTATATCGACTTTTGTGCCCGCAATGGCTTCAGGTATTTTCTGTTTGACGACGGCTGGAGCCAAAGTGATAACCTGCTGGAAGTGGTGCCCGGGCTGGACATGCAAGCGGTAACTGCCTATGGAAAGGAAAAAGGTGTGGATATAATGCTCTGGATGATATGGCATACGCTTGAAAAGCAATGGGATCAGGCATTCGACCAGTTTGAGAAATGGGGTATCAAAGGCATAAAAGTTGATTTTATGAACCGGGATGATCAGCCTATGGTCAGGTTTTATGAAAAAGTAGCCCGTGAAACAGCTGAAAGAAAAATGGTTGTGGATTTTCACGGGGCATACAAGCCCTGCGGACTCAGCCGGAAATACCCGAATGTGCTTACTCGTGAGGCTTTGATTGAGTTCGAATACAACGGATGGACTGATTACGATAATCCGGTACATCATAATCTACTGCCATATATAAGGATGTTTGCAGGTGCAATGGATTACATTCCCGCTACAATGAGGAACTCCACAAAGTCCAACTTTCGTCCTGTCGGCGATTATCCTATGGGTCAGGGCACAAGGGCACATTCCATGGCTCTGTTTGTAATCCTTAGCAGTCCGATGACAATGCTTCCCGATTCACCGTCAGATTATTACCTGGAAAAAGAATGCACTGATTTTATAAGGAGAATACCGGTAGTATGGGATGAAACGAAGCTTATTGACGGCCGTATAGCAAAATATACTGTTATTTTGCGCAGTGCTGGAAATGAATGGTATATCGGAGCAATAACCAACTGGACACCAAGAAACCTGGATGTCAAGACAGATTTTTTACCTCCCGGCAGATACAGACTGGAAGCAATACAGGACGGTGTTAACGCCGGA
>JABUEV010000056.1 GCA_013314865.1 Bacteroidales bacterium
TTCTGTTCCTTAGCTAATCCAAAATTAAAATATCTTTTTATAACTGAATTTACTTTAATCAAAAAGAAAAGGTCAATTGTCAAATAAATTTGCCGTTTAGTATAAACAGATAAAGAATCGTTTAAAATCTGAAGCCCAAAACCAAAGCCGGCGCTGTTCGTTGTAATATTATTAAAATGTTATCTTTGCAGGCGTAAATTATTAAAAATAATGGAGATTTTTCTTAAAGATAAAATTAAAAAAGCAATAAAATTTCTTTATAACAGCGACGTAACAGATGATCTTATACAAATTCAGGAAACAAGAAAAGACTTTATAGGAGATTTCACTCTGGTTGTTTTTCCTTTGATACGCTATTCAAAAAACACTCCCGAGCAAACTGCCGAGGCCATTGGTAACTTCCTGGTTTCAAATTTCAGTGATATTGAATGTTTCAATGTAATTAAAGGGTTTCTTAACCTGGAAATATCAGATGCCTGGTGGCTTGATTATTTCAGCCGACTGGTTCGCGAAGAGGATTTATTCAGGGAGTGCAGGGTAAAGAATCCAAAAGTTATTCTGGTGGAATACAGCTCCCCGAATACAAATAAACCGTTGCATTTGGGACATATCCGGAATAATCTGCTTGGCTTTTCACTCTACAGAATTCTTTCTGCCTGTGGTCACAAGGTAATAAAGACAAATATTGTCAACGACCGTGGAATTCATATCTGCAAATCGATGCTTGCCTGGATGAAATATGGCAAAGGCGAGACTCCTGAATCTTCCGGAATGAAAGGTGACCACCTTGTCGGAAAGTATTATGTAATGTTTGAACAGGAGTACAAGTTGCAGTGCGAAGAACTGATGAAAAACGGGATGAGTGAAAATGAAGCAAGAAATTCAGCACCGCTGATAGTTGAAGCACGCAAGCTTCTTCAAAGATGGGAAGCTGGTGACGAAGAGGTTGTTTCCCTGTGGAAAATGATGAACAGCTGGGTGTATGAAGGTTTTGACTTCACATACAGGATGCTTGGCGTCGATTTTGATAAAATTTATTATGAGTCTGAAACATACATACTTGGCAGGGAAATCGTTCTGTCGGCCCTTGAGAAAAATCTTCTTTACAGACACACTGATTCATCAGTTTGGATAGACCTTTCTGCTGAAGGACTTGACCATAAGCTCTTACTGAGGTCTGACGGTACAGCTGTTTACATCACGCAGGATATCGGAACCGCTGTGTCAAGATATGAAGAATTCGGATTTGACAAAACAATTTATGTCGTAGGAAACGAACAAAACTATCATTTTCAGGTTCTTAAGGCATTGCTGAAGAAGCTTGGATATGAATGGGCTGACGGGCTGGTTCACTTCTCATACGGAATGGTTGAACTCCCTGAGGGAAAAATGAAGTCACGGGAGGGAACTGTGGTGGATGCAGATGACCTCATAAAGGAAATGATTGATACCGCCAGAAGCCTCTCTCTCGAACTTGGAAAACTCTCTGATTTTACAGAGGAGGAAAAGGAGGATATTTTCAGACAAATTGGTCTTGGCGCTCTTAAATATTTTATTCTGAAAGTGGATCCCAGAAAGAACATGACATTTAATCCTTCGGAATCAATTGATTTTAATGGTAATACAGGACCATTTATTCAGTATACCTACGCAAGAATTAAATCTGTTTTCAGAAAAGCAGAGGAATCAGGTGTGGAACCGGATTACTCAAGAATTACTTCTGCTGTTCCTGGTAAAAGAGAGATAGGACTGGTGAAACTTCTACGAAAGTTCTCTGGCATTGTCGCTGAAGCAGCGGAATTATATTCACCCGCACTAATTGCAAACTACTGCTATGACCTTGCAAAGGAATATAATCAGTTCTATCACGATTGCTCAATACTGGGTGAGGAAAATAAAGATCTGAGCAACTTTCGTCTTGCTCTTTCAGAAATAACAGGAAGGATTTTATATGCCGGAATGGGACTCCTGGGTATCGAAATGCCTAAGAGAATGTAAGAATATGTAGTTATAAAATTATATACGATGTTTGAAAACCTGACAGATCGTCTTGAAAAGTCATTTAAGATCCTAAAAGGACAGGGAAGAATTACAGAAATCAATATTGCCGAAACACTGAAGGAAGTCAGGAGAGCATTACTTGACGCGGATGTAAATTTCAAAATAGCCAAGCAGTTTACGGATACGGTAAAAGCCAAAGCTCTTGGACAGGAGGTTTTAAAGTCAGTTAATCCTTCCCAGATGCTTATCAAGATAGTGCACGATGAGATGGTTGAACTCATGGGAGGCGATAAAACTGACCTGAATATCAAATTCAATCCTGCTGTTATACTGATCGCAGGGCTCCAGGGTTCCGGAAAAACAACTTTCAGCGGCAAGCTTGCCAAGTGGACAAAATCAAAAAGAAATAAAAATCCTCTTCTGGTTGCCGGCGATGTTTACAGACCTGCCGCCATTGAACAGTTGAAGGTTATTGGAAGTCAGATAGATGTTCCGGTTTATACTGAAGAGGGAAATCAGAATCCTGTCCAGATTGTTAAAAATTCTATCAGGGAAGCAAAAATCAAAGGTTTTGACCTGGTAATAATAGATACAGCCGGACGACTTGCCATTGATGAGCAGATGATGAATGAGATTGAATCAGTAAAAAATGCTGTGAACCCTCATGAGATATTGTTTGTAGTTGATTCAATGACTGGCCAGGATGCTGTGAATACTGCGCGGGAATTTAATGAAAGGCTTGATTTTGACGGGGTAGTCCTTACAAAGCTTGATGGTGACACAAGGGGAGGAGCAGCCCTGTCAATCAGATCAGTTGTAAATAAACCAATCAAGTTTGTCAGCATGGGTGAAAAAATGGATGCCATAGACATCTTCTACCCGTCAAGAATGGCTGACAGAATTCTTGGTATGGGTGATATTGTCTCCCTGGTTGAAAAAGCCCAGGAACAGTACGACGTTGAAGAAGCCCGGAAATTGCAGAAAAAAATTGCAAAGGATCAGTTCGACTTCAACGATTTTATTGCACAAATACAGCAGGTAAAGAAAATGGGTAATGTGAAAGATCTTGTTTCTATGATACCTGGAGTCGGGAAAGCAGTAAAAGACCTTGATATTGACGATAATGCATTTAAGGGTATTGAGGCAATTATCCAGAGTATGACACCTGAAGAAAGAATGAACCCTCATTTGCTTAACGGGAGCAGGCGCAAAAGAATTGCAAATGGAAGCGGCACCTCTGTGCAGGAAGTCAATAAGCTTCTTAAGCAATTTGACGAGATGAGAAAGATGATGAAAATGATGACCAGGAAAGGCAACATAGCAAGAATGGCAGGACGCAAATAAGAATAATTTATGCAGAACATAATTGACGGAAACAAGCTGGCTTCTGATATCAGGTCGGAAATAGCAGCTGAAGTTGATATGCTTAAAGCAGAAGGTAAGAAAGTGCCTCATCTGGCTGCTGTCCTTGTAGGAAACGATGGCTCAAGCGAGACCTATGTTGCCAATAAAATAAAGGACTGCAGTGAGGTTGGTTTTTTGTCTTCTCTCATCAGATTTGATCAGAATGTAGATGAAGCACTGCTTCTCCAAAAAATTGACGAACTGAACAAAGACGAGGAAATAGACGGATTCATTGTTCAGCTTCCCTTGCCGGATCACATTTCCGAACTTAAGATTATCGAGGCAGTTAATCCTTTAAAGGATGTCGACGGATTTCATCCAGTCAATACGGGAAGAATGGTTCTTGGCCTGCCTGGATTTCTTCCTGCCACCCCATACGGTATTCTTGAAATTCTTAAGAGATACAGGATTGAGACTTCCGGAATGTATTGCGTTGTAATAGGCAGAAGCAATATAGTCGGAAGGCCCCTTAGTATACTTCTTTCGCAGAAAGGATATGATGCCACAGTGACTGTGGTCCATACCAAAACAAAAGCTATGGCCGAAATAACCAGGAAAGCAGATATTCTGATTTCTGCAGTGGGACAACCAGAATTCGTCAAAGCAGAAATGGTTAAAGAAGGTGCTGTGGTAATAGATGTGGGAACAACCAGAATTAAATTTCCAGACTCAAAGTCAGGCTGGAAGCTTGTCGGTGATGTAGATTTTAAAAATGTTGCCCCTAAGTGCTCATTTATTACACCCGTGCCCGGGGGAGTTGGACCAATGACAAGAGTAGCGCTTCTTCTCAATACACTTAAAGCTGCTAAAGGCAAATCCATCTGATAGCATGGAAATAAAGACATCTGTTGATGTCACTCCTCATTATCACTTGCATATGTATATGCGCATAATTGAAAAACCGGGTTGTTGCCCGGTTTTTCGAAGGTAGAATTTAGGTTAATTGTAGGGTATATTGGGTGTTTAATCTTTCCTCTTTTAACCTATAGATGAAAATATTGCCCTATTGGTTGCGTTGAAGAAAATTAAAATTTTAAACTTTTCTTAAGAAATTTTGTATTGTTCTGAAATTTAGATGTTTAAAAAAACATAAAAATGTTGAAAATTGAAAAGAGCACAAACAGGGCTTGTTGAAATTAATTATAATTTTGCATCAAGTGCCGGATATGATGGATGACGACAAAATAACACCCTCAAGCGAGGAGGAAATAAGAAACATTATACAGAAATTCGAAACCATGAAAAGAAATAATGCAAATTATTTCTTTGATGTTATTGAATTTGAGACAATTATAGATTTCTATCTCGAAAACAACAATGCTATCAGAGCTTTCGAAGCTGCAACTCTTGCTTCCGAACAACATCCCAATTCAGTTTCAATCCAACTAAGAAAAGCAAGGGTCCTGCTCGAAAGAGGAAGAGCTGTTGAAACACTGGGCATACTCAAAAGACTGGAAAATATAGAACCCGGAAATCACGAGGTCTATATTGCAAAAGGCACTGCGCTGGGAATGCTGGGGGATATACAGGGTGCAAAGAAAATGTTCGACTATGCCCTCACGCTCGATTCAGATGATGTGGAAAACATCCTCTTCTCAATTACTTCAGTATTGCAGAACCTGAATTATTACGAGCACCTTATACCGTATCTCCTGAGGCTGATTGACCTTGAGCCTGAATACAAAGCTCATCTTTACGATCTTGCCTACGCTTATGAAAAAACAGGAGACTTCTCAAAAAGCATTCAGTATTATAAAAAATATCTCGAAGAGGAGCCTTTCTCAGACAGTGCATGGTATAACCTGGGAATCATTTATAATAAAATGGACCAGTATGAGAAAGCCCTCGAAGCATATGATTTTGCCCTGGCAATTAATTCAAATAATACTTTTGCCCTTTTTAATAAGGGTAATATTCTAAATACTCTTGAAAGATACGGGGAGGCTGTTTCTGTATATCATGAATATCTTGAAAATGAGCCTGACAGCTTTGAAGCATTAACTTATCTGGGCGAATGCTACGAAAAAATTGACGAGATTGTTCTGGCAAAAAAATATTACCAGGAAGCAATAGAAATTGAACCTGAATATCCTGAACCATGGATAGGCCTGGGTGTACTTGAATTGAAAAATAACAATCCCGACGACAGCCTGATATACCTGAGAAAAGCTGTACGGATTGATGATGAGAATCCTGAAATATGGTACTTCCTTGGTAAGGCTCATTATATGAAGGGCGAAAAAAAGGCAGCCATTCGATGCTACCGGGAAGCATTGAAAATAGACGCTTATTTCAGTGATGCCTGGATTGATCTGGGTAAGATTATACTTGAAAACAAGCTCGTCTCAAAAGCTCTGCCATACCTTGAAAAAGCATACAAGATAATAGGTGACATTCCTGGCATAAATTACCTGCTTGCCTCTGTTTATTTGCACAGTGGCAATTATGAGAAATCATTTATTCACCTCTCTGCTGCACTTGAAGCTGATAAAGAATTATTTAATGAGTTTCTTGCCATGTTTCCGGTGAAACTCTATAACAAAAAAATAAAGAAGCTTCTTGAAAATTTAAATTTGCTCTGAACCTGCTGTATAGCCTGCCATTGCAGGTTACAGCCTGAGAGCTCTTGCTTATCATATTTTTGATTGTGGAATTACAAAAGAATAGATTATGAATTATCATCTCCCATTTATTCCGGAAAGACCTCCAAAACCTAGGAAAAATGGCCTGACTATGGTGATGGATAAAGGTCTGAGCGTAAGAGAGGCCGAGGATTTCATGTCTGTCGGCAGTGTTTACACCGATTATGTTAAACTGGGTTTTGGAACTTCATTACTGACACCTGACCTTAAAACAAAAATTCAGGTATACAGAAAAGCAGGTACAGCAACATATTTTGGAGGGACTCTCTTTGAGGCATTTGTTGTCAGGAATATGTTTCAGGAATACATGGAATTTCTTGACAGGTATGAAATGGAAATGGTTGAGGTATCTGATGGATCTTACGATCTTGAACACGGCAAAAAACTTGAATATATAAGCATTCTTGCAAAGAATCGGACTGTTATTTCTGAAGTTGGTTCAAAGAAAAAGGATGTAATATACTCACCAAAGGAATGGGTGGCGATGATGAAGTCGGAACTCGATGCAGGGTCATCTAAAGTAATAGCAGAAGCAAGGGAATCAGGCACCATAGGCATCTATAACGATGATGGCTCAGTCAATACTGAAATAATAGATGCGATCTCCAGTCAAGTAAACCTTGAAAATGTAATCTGGGAAGCCCCTCTGAAATCACAACAGGTTTGGTTTATCAAAAATTTTGGTGCTAACGTTAACCTGGGAAATATTGCTCCAAATGAAATAATTCCGCTCGAATCACTGCGTTGCGGACTAAGGGGAGATACTTTTTTCCAGTTTCTTCCTGATAATATTAAACATTGATTATCGGATTGTCTTTTTGCCAAGCTGAATTATTGATTATGAGGAAATATGGTCTCATTGGATACCCACTGGGTCACTCATTTTCAAAAAAATATTTTTCGGAAAAGTTTGCCAGAGAAAATATCTCTGACTGTTATTATGATAACTATCCTTTGTCAGAGATAGGCAAACTGCCAGAACTTATTGAATCAGAGCCTTCTCTCTGTGGTTTGAATGTCACTATACCTTACAAAACTGATGTTATGGCCTACCTCGATTTTATCGATGACGAGGCAGGAAAAATAGGGGCTGTGAATGTGATCAAGATAAAAAGATCAGGAACATCTATCAGACTTAATGGCTATAATACAGATGTGGCTGGTATAAGGGCGACTCTCAAACCATTTTTGGAAAGTAAAAAAATAAAGAACGCACTTATTCTTGGAACAGGAGGAGGCTCATAAGCTGTTCATTACTTGCTGACTGCCGAAGGAGTAAATGTGAATTTCGTTTCAAGAACTAAGAAACAGGGGATGTTCACATACTCAGAACTGGATGACGAAATGTATAAAAAAACTGACCTGATTGTTAATACAACACCTCTGGGAATGTATCCGGAGATTTCCGGCAAGCCTGAAATAAACTACAATTTGCTTGGTCAAAACCACATTCTTTTTGACCTTGTCTATAATCCGGAACTGACAACCTTCCTGAACCTTGGCATGGCTAAAGGATGCACAATAATTACAGGTTTGAAAATGCTTTATACCCAGGCTGAAAAGTCTTGGGAAATCTGGAATGATGATAAATTTTAAATAAAAAGTTCATCAGGATATTCAAGATCTGTAAGGAAAAGACCTTTTGCAGGGGCTGACATTCCTGCCTCGGAGCGTTCCCGCGATTGAATTATCCTTTTGAAATCATCCAGACTCAATTTCCCTCTGCCGACCATAATCATTGTACCAACAATAGCTCTTACCATATTCCTCAGAAACCTGTCAGCTTTAATAGTAAATACAATGGAATCCCCGTCTTCAGTCCATGAAGCATGATAAATCCTGCATAATGTTGTTTTGTTATCTGAATGCAACTTGCAGAAGCTGGCAAAATCCTCTGCCTCCCTCAGGATTCTGCATGCTTCATTCATCAATTCAATATTAAGTCTGTAACTTAGGTGCCAGCTGGTATCTATTCTAAAGGGATCCTTAGCAGTCGAAATAAAGTACTGATAGGTCCTCGATATTGCACTGTATCTTGCATTTGCTGCAGGTAAGACTTTTCTTATGTCCCTGACTGCAATGTCAGATGGAAGGTATCTGTTTAATCTGGAAATCAATCTGTTACTGGTGCACAAGTCTTCTTCCTGACTGTCAAAATGTGCACAAAAAACAAGTGCATGAACTCCCGCATCAGTCCTGCCTGCTCCGGTCAGGGAAATTTTTTCATTCAGGAGAAGACTTAAAGCCTCTTCAAGTATTTTCTGTACAGTGGCAGATTTTGGTTGTCTCTGCCAACCATGGTAAAGGGTTCCCTTAAAAGACAGAAGTATGAAATAGCGGCTTGCCAAAATATTTTTCTTGCAAATATAAGTATTCAAAAAACTAAAGCATCTTCAGGATACATGACTTAAAAAAAAATCTTTTAAGGCCTAAATATCGATCTTAATCTGTATTTTTACTACTCTTGAATGATGATCGGAATTTCACCAATAGTACAAAGACACATATATTAATATTAAAAGATTTAAACCTTAAATCCACTGATCATGATTGAGAAACTACAACTGAGCTGGATAGATTACCTTATAATGGTAATCTATTTCATTTTTGTGCTTGGCATTGGCTGGTTCTTGCGTAAATTCATGAAGAATGCCAATGCTTTTCTTGAGGCTGGCAGGTCTATTCCGGCCTGGGTGGCAGGGTTGGCTTTTGTTTCAACCAATCTTGGCGCTCTTGAAGTCATGGGGATGACTGGTTCCGGAATGAAGTACGGAATGTTAACTACCCATTTCTATTGGATCGGAGCCATTCCTGCAATGATCTTTCTTGCATTGTTCATGATGCCCTTTTATTATGGTTCAAAAGCCCGGTCAGTTCCGGAGTTCCTTAAGTTAAGGTATGATGAAAAGACAAGGGCTTTAAATGCAATTCTTTTTGCATTAATGACCATTCTGGCTTCAGGAATTTCAATGTATGCACTTGCAATTCTCATGGAAAATGTTCTGGGATGGGATTTCAATGTCAGCCTCTGGATGGCAGCTTTGATAGTCCTTATATATACATATCTGGGAGGACTCTCATCTGCAATCTACAATGAAGTACTTCAATTCTTTATCATTGTCCTTGGTCTGCTTCCTTTGGTGTTTCTAAGTTTGAAAGATGTGGGAGGATGGAGCGGACTCAAAGAAAACCTGGCGCCGATTTCTGCATCTCATGGCTTTGCACCGGACGCTTACGCCACAACCTGGAAATATACAGCGCATGCAAGTTCCAATCCGCTGGGTGTTGAATGGTTTGGCATTCTCTTTGGTCTGGGATTTGTGCTCTCCTTCGGATACTGGTGTACCAACTTCCTGATCGTTCAGCGTGCCTTTGCGGCTGAATCAAAAACTGCCGCAAGAAAAGTTCCCCTGATAGGGGCAATACCTAAAATGTTTATTCCTTTCCTTATAATAGTTCCGGGAGTAATTGCCCTGGTCCTTATGAATGATCCTTCCAAAGGCTTTAATCTGCCTACAGATGCAGGAGGAAAACCTATATATGATTACACTATCATTATGCTTTTGAAACAATATCTTCCTGCGGGCGTTCTGGGCCTTGGAATAACTGCACTCCTGGCTTCCTTTATGTCAGGCATGGCAGGTAATATATCGGCCTTTAATGCTGTCTGGACATACGACATCTACCAGAGCTACATCAGGAAAAGAACCGATAACGAAGCTGCCGACGACAAACATTACCTGAATGTAGGAAGAATTGCAACGATAGGCAGTGTGCTCCTTAGCATTGCTTCGGCATATATCGCAAGCAAATTCGGAAATATCATGGATTTCCTCCAGACGATATTTTCAATGATAAATGCACCACTGTTTGCTGTAATATTTCTGGGCATGTTCTGGAAGAAAAGTACAGGACACGCCGCATTTACCGGTCTTCTTCTTGGATTCCTGATGGCCTTACTGCATCATGGA
>JABUEV010000057.1 GCA_013314865.1 Bacteroidales bacterium
CCTTAGTTTCTGTGCAATGGTTTTCCTGATCTTTTCTGAGGTTCCTACTGGTACTGTGCTCTTAGTGGCCACGACTGCATATTCTTTCAGGTTTTCACCTATTGATGAGGCCACAGCAAGCACATGCTTGAGGTCGGCACTGCCGTCTTCCCCCGGAGGAGTGCCGACGGCAATGAAGATGACCTCGGAGCCTTCGATTGCTTCTCTGATATCAGTGGTGAATGACAGCCTTCCCTTTTCAATATTGCGCTTGAGCATTGGCTCAAGACCTGGTTCATAGATCGGAACCTGACCATTTTTAAGGATATTAACTTTCTCCTCATTATTGTCAACACATACAACATTTACACCGCTCTCAGCAAAGCATGTCCCGGTAACAAGTCCGACATAACCGGTTCCCACTACAGAAATTTTCATATTAGAAGCTAATAAAGATAAAATTAACAAGGAATTCTGCAAAGATAACATTCCCGGTCTATTTTGGAAATAAAAAGTTGATGTTCAGACAGACAGTCGTGCGGTCTTGCAGTCTTGCGGTTTTGCAGTCTGTCATATATGGTTCATACAATGATGCAAAGGGAAGCAGTGAAACTCAGTGATCACTCCGTGTTGTGCCGAAGGCACACCGTGGTTTTATAAAGGCTGGTTCAGAATTATCAAACCACTCCGTGGTTTTGATATATTTTTTTGTCCTATACTTTTCTAGCATTGATGTAACCGCTCCGCGGTTCATTAATAGCAGAAGAGAAGATTATTAGCAGACTTCAAGACTGCACGACTGCCCCGACGCTTGGGTCGGGATCTTCGCTTCGCTTCGACATGACTGCAACACTATCACAATAACTTCATGAAAATCTTTGATATATTATGGCAAATCACAAAAAAACCAATATCTTTGCATCCAATTTTCAACAAAATAATGTCTAACTTATTAATTTTTAGTTCATTTAATAATTATTATGGCTGAAAGCAAAAAGAAACCAACAAAAAAGGAAAAAATTGATCAGACTGACGACGATCTGCTGCCAGGCAAAAGGGGTAAAGTCAGGGAAAGCAAAGTAAAACCCGTTAAGCTGGTTATTGAGGAAGAAACCATTTCTGAAGATGAAATTGACCTGCGTCCGTCAAAGGAAGAAACTGAAACTATTCATGATGAAGATGAACAGGTTGAGATTGCAGTGAAAGCTGCAGATGAAAATGAGGCCGGAACTGAAGAAATTGAGCATGAAGCCGGTCATGAAGAAGTTGTATCGGCAATAAGTGAAATAAAGAGAAAACCGACGGTCGAGGAATTCGACTGGGAAACCTTTGAAAAGGAAGAATCTAAAGCATCTCCCAAATACAAGGAATACGAAGCTCTTTATGACAAGACACTGTCAACCATTGCTGTTGATGAAGTGGTGACAGGTACAGTGATACAGATGACACCACGCGAAGTGGTTATCAACATAGGATATAAATCGGAAGGCGTTGTAAGCCTTAATGAGTTCCGCTATAATCCAAACCTTAAGGTTGGCGATAGAGTGGAAGTCTATGTCGAAAGCCAGGAAGATAAAAAGGGTCAGTTGATTCTCTCGCATAAAAAAGCACGTGCAATAAATTCATGGGAGAGAGTGAATGCTGCTCTTGAGAATGACGAGGTGATAACAGGCTATATCAAATGCCGCACCAAGGGAGGTATGATAGTTGATGTATTCGGTATTGAGGCCTTCCTGCCCGGCTCACAGATTGATGTGAAACCCATTCGCGACTATGACGTGTTTGTCGGAAAGACAATGGAATTCAAGGTTGTTAAAATAAACCAGGAATTCAAAAACGTTGTCGTCTCGCATAAAGCTCTGATAGAAGCTGAACTTGAACAGCAGAAAAAAGAGATCATATCCAAACTCGAAAAAGGACAGGTTCTCGAAGGAACTGTTAAAAATATAACATCATACGGAGTCTTTATTGACCTCGGCGGTGTTGACGGACTTATTCACATTACTGACCTTTCGTGGGGAAGAGTCAACCATCCGGAAGAAATTGTGCAGTTAGACCAGAAACTCAATGTAGTTATTCTGGATTTTGACGATGACAAGAAGAGAATTGCACTTGGTCTGAAACAACTTACTCCTCATCCATGGGATTCATTCAACCCTGACCTTAAGGTTGGCGATAAAGTAAAAGGCAAGGTTGTTGTAATGGCCGATTACGGGGCATTTGTTGAGGTTGCTCCCGGTGTCGAGGGACTGATACACGTGTCGGAAATGTCATGGTCACAGCACCTGCGCAGTGCACAGGACTTCCTTAAAGTTGGAGACGAGGTTGAAGCAGTGATACTTACTCTCGACAGGGAAGAAAGAAAAATGTCACTTGGCATCAAACAGCTTAAACCGGATCCATGGGAAAAGATCGAGGAAAAATATGCTGTGGGATCAAGGCACATGGCAAGGGTAAGAAACTTTACCAACTTCGGTGTCTTTGTAGAGATTGAAGAAGGCGTTGACGGTCTCATTCATATTTCAGACCTCTCATGGACTAAAAAGATCAAGCATCCTGCAGAATTCACCAGTATAGATGCTGAAATAGAAGTCGTGGTTCTCGAAATTGACAAGGAAAACAGACGGCTTAGCCTTGGTCACAAACAGCTTGAAGAAAATCCATGGGATGTGTTTGAAAGTCTGTTTGCCACCGATTCAGTTCATGAAGGAGTTGTTGTTGAGCTTTTTGATAAGGGCGCAGTTGTATCACTGCCTTACGGGGTTGAGGGATTTGCTACCCCGAAACACCTTGTAAAAGAAGACGGATCAATGGCAAAAGTCGACGAAAAACTTCCTTTCAAGGTGATAGAATTCAATAAATCAGCCAAAAAGATTATAGTGTCACACAGCAGGGTTTATGAAGATGAAAAGAAAGCTGCCGAACTTTCAGCTAAAAAATCTGAAACTGAAACTGCTCCGAAACGCAGTTCAAGAAAGACAAAATCCTCTGTTGAGAAAACTACTCTTGGCGATATAACTCAGCTTGCGGCTATTAAGGAAGAAATGGAAGAAAAAGAAAATAAAGCTTCCAAAAAATAGAAAAATAGTTTAAATTTAGGCTATAAATTTATTACTATGGATTTCAATATTGAGAACCGGAATAATAGCACGCTGATCCAGATTCAGTCCGAAAAACTGGACACACACATTGCACCTGCACTCAAGTCTGAACTTGTACTTGTGTCAGGCAAGGGTGAAAAAAACATTATCCTTGACCTCGGCAAATGCAATTATTGTGATTCATCAGGACTAAGTGCGATCCTTGTCGCAAACCGGCTTTGCAAAAATGCAGGAGGTACCTTTGTCCTCTGCGGCCTTAATGAAGCCGTCGAACGACTTATAACAATCTCCCAGCTTGATACTGTACTTACAATTACAGATACAGTTGACAACGCTGAAAAGATGATATCCTGAAAACAGGATCCATAGTGCCGATGAAACTTACCATACTTGGGAGCAGTTCTGCACTACCAACATCTGAAAGATTTCCTTCCGCTCATGTGCTTAATGTGCATGAGCGGTTGTTTTTAATCGATTGCGGTGAAGGAACCCAGATGCAGCTCAGAAAATACAGGATCAGATTCAGTAAAATAAACCATATCTTCATCAGCCACCTTCATGGCGACCATATTTTCGGATTATATGGCCTCCTTTCCACTTTCAACCTGATGGGAAGAAAAAATCCTGTCCATCTCTATGCACCTCAAAATTACCAGGGTATCCTACTGTCGCACCTTAACGATTTCGACATTTCCCCGGGATTTGAAATAGACTTCGTGCCTCTGTCGGGCAAAGAACCTTTAAAAATTCTGGATGACAAGTATGTGACTGTTACTTCCTTCCCTCTTAAACATCGGGTGCCTGCTTTCGGATTCCTTTTCAGAGAGAAACCTCACGACAGAAACATCATTAAGGAGGCTATTGAAAAATATAACATACCGATAATAAAAATTCCTGCTATTAAGAAAGGGGAGGATTTTGTCATGAATGACGGGACTGTCATACCGAATGATACCATTACCATTAAACCTCCTGAGCCGCTTTCATATGCCTATTGCAGTGATACATCCTATTTTGAAAGACTTTCATCCTTTGTGAAAAATGTGAACCTGCTTTATCATGAGGCTACTTTTGAGGCAGACCTGAAGGATCTGGCTGAAAGTGTAGGTCACTCCACAACTCACGATGCAGCACGGATTGCCAGTGAAGCAGGTGTCGGCACACTCATTATAGGACACTTCTCAGCACGCTATAAAAAAACAGGAAACCTTGTAGAAGAGGCCAGAACTATATTTCCTGAAACTTATCCTGCAAGGGAAGGAGACACAATAGAAGTGGGTAAGCCATTCAGACCTTCCTGAAAGTTTAATATCTTTGACCATTATTTAAGGCAATAGCAAAGTGCAGGAAAAAATAATAATACTTGATTTTGGATCTCAATATACCCAACTGATAGCAAGGCGAATAAGGGAGCTGAATGTCTATTGTGAAATCTATCCCTTCAGCAGGGAAAAGTATATTGATGAAACTGTTAAAGGTGTGATACTGTCAGGAAGCCCTTTTTCAGTATATGACAAGGGAGCACCTTCTCCTGAAATTTCCTTTTTAAGAAACTCCATCCCCCTTCTTGGCATCTGTTACGGTGCACAATATCTTGTCCATTTGGAAGGGGGCAGGGTGAAGCCTTCCGTTTCGAGGGAATATGGCAGGGCCAATCTCGTTGATATTGACAATTCTGATCCGCTGATTGGAAATGTCAGCCAGGGCTCCCAGGTCTGGATGTCGCACGGCGACTCAATAATTGATGTCCCGGAGAATTTTGAAGTCATAGGTTCAACATCAGCAGTTAAGGTGGCTGCTTTCAGAATCAGTGGAGAAAAAACCTGGGGTATTCAGTTTCATCCTGAAGTACATCACACTGCCGAAGGCAAACAAATGCTTAAAAATTTCGTTTATGATATATGCGGGTGTTCTGGTGAATGGACTCCAGGATCGTTCGTTGAATCAGCAGTCGGGAAAATAAAATCTGAAGTCGGACATGACCATGTCATACTTGGCCTGTCGGGCGGTGTTGACTCCACTGTTGCAGCTTCTCTGATGAATAAAGCTGTCGGTAAAAATCTTACCTGCATATTCGTTGACAACGGATTGCTAAGGAAAAACGAGTTCAGGAATGTTCTTGACTCATATTTTCAGATGGGACTGAATGTCATAGGTGTAGATGCTGGAAAAAGATTTATCGATAGTCTTGAGGGTATCTCTGATCCTGAATTAAAACGGAAGACGATCGGCAGACTTTTTGTTGAGATTTTTGAAGAGGAGGCCGGCAAAATAAAGGATGTAAAATGGCTTGCACAGGGGACAATATATCCGGATGTAATCGAGTCAGCCCCTGTGAACGGTCCGTCGGCAAAGATCAAGTCTCATCACAATGTAGGAGGGCTTCCTGATAAAATGAAACTGAAAGTGATAGAACCATTGAGGTTACTGTTTAAAGATGAAGTAAGAAGGGTAGGGGCGGAACTCGGAGTGCCTGATTTATTCCTTAAAAGGCACCCTTTCCCCGGGCCGGGACTTGCTGTGCGGCTATTGGGTGAAATCACCGGAAAACGGCTTGAAATACTCAGAGAAGCAGATGCTATATTTATTGAAGGCCTCCGCCGGAGAGGACTGTATGATGAAGTCTGGCAGGCCGGCGCTGTCCTTCTTCCCGTCCAGTCAACCGGAGTTATGGGTGACGAAAGGACTTATGAAAATGCAGTGGTGCTTCGTGCTGTAACATCTTCCGACGGCATGACGGCCGACTGGGCCCGACTGCCTTATGAATTTCTGGCAGAAATATCTAACGAAATAATTAATAAGGTCAAAGGTATAAACAGGGTTGTGTATGATATCAGCTCAAAACCACCCGCAACAATTGAGTGGGAATAATCAAAATGCATCCCGGAAAATCTTGACCAGGTATTTAAATTGAAATTTGAAAAAATGAAAAAAATTATATCACCATTACTAATTGCTCTGGTGCTCCAGTTTTGCACCATAAATCTGCATACACAGCCAATCAGTGAGGATTTGATTAAGATCGGAAGAACTCTGAACCTGATTGATGCCTTTTATGTCGACTCTGTGAAGATTCCCGAGATAACGGAAAAAATGATAATCAACCTTCTCCGGGAACTTGATCCTCGTTCCGTTTACATTTCAGCAAAAAATGTAAAGGAAATGAATGAGCCTCTCAACGGTAATTTTGAGGGAATCGGCGTGCAGTTTAACCTGCTGAGGGATTCAATAGTGGTAATTGAACCGATACCGGGAGGACCATCGGAAAAGGTCGGCATCAGGGCCGGAGACCGTATTATAGTTATTGACGGAGAGAAAGTGACAGGAATAGGCATCTCAACCACCGGTGTCAGAAAAAGACTAATGGGACTTAAGGGTACAAAGGTCGATGTTACTGTTTACAGACCCCGTGAAAAGGAAAAACTGGATTTCACAATAATCCGCGACAAGATACCTATAAACAGCGTGGATGCAGCCTATATGCTTGATAAAGAAACAGGTTATATAAAACTTAACAAGTTTGCTGCTACAACAGAAACAGAGTTTAACGAAGCTATGGAAACTCTCAGGAAGAAAAACATGAAAAATATAGTTATTGACTTGAGGAGCAACGGCGGAGGTTATATGCTTGCATCAACTTCACTTGCTGAGAAATTTTTCGCCGATAAAAAACTTATTGTTTACCTCGAAGGAAGAAAGACACCCCGTCAGGATTATACTTCATCAGGTAACGGAGACCTCTCGTCGGCAAGAGTTGTTGTACTGACAGACGAAGCATCGGCATCAGCCAGCGAAATATTTGCAGGAGCACTCCAGGACTGGGACAGGGGCGTCATTATCGGACGGAGGACTTTCGGAAAAGGACTTGTGCAGAACCAGTATATGCTGCCAGACGGTTCAATGATCCGTCTTACCATTGCACGTTATTACACACCAACCGGCAGATTGATTCAAAGCCCCTACAATGAGGGATACGACAAATACATGGAGAATTTCTACAAAAGATATTCGGGAGGTGAAATGCTGTCGGCTGACAGCATACATTTCCCTGATTCGCTTAAATATCAGACGCTTGTAAATAAAAGGACCGTTTACGGCGGTGGCGGCATTACACCTGACGTTTTCGTGCCGGTGGATACATCAAACTATTCTGATTACTACAGAAACCTTGTCCGCAGGGGCGTGATAAACCAGTATGCCCTTGAATACTCCGATAAAAACAGAACCGGACTTAAATCGAGGTACCCGGTGTTTGACAACTATCTTACAGAATTCACATTTTCTGAACAGGAGATAAAGGATCTGATTAAGAAAGGAGAGGAAGCAGGTGTCAAATATTCCGATTCTCAGTTCAGAATTTCCCGGGGGGAGATACTTACACTGCTTAAGGCTCTGGTGGCTTCAAATATATGGCAGACAAACGAATACTTTCTTATTCTGAATCAGAGTGACCCGGTAATAAAGAAAGCTCTAGAGGTGATTTCTGACAGAAACACCTATAATAAAATCCTTGGATATTAAATCGTGAAATGATACTTATAGCCAGAACTCTGTACGGACTGGAGGAAGTGCTTGCCGGAGAACTGAGGGAGATTGGGGCTGAGGAAATAAGAACAGCAAACAGGGCCGTAATCTTCAAAGGAAATAAGAGACTGCTCTACAGGGCCAATTATTTATCGCGGACTGCACTTGCAGTCCTTATGCAGATTTCAGAGTTCAGCATAAAGACAAAAGATGACCTGTACAGAAATTGTATGGGCATCGACTGGGACAGATTTCTGAAGCAGGATCAGACTTTTGCGGTTTCATCGGTTGTTAATTCACGGATATTCAGTCATTCCGGCTATCCTGCCCTTGTGGTGAAGGATGCAGTGGCTGACTGGTTCAGAAAAAAAAGCGGGAAAAGACCTTCAGTAGACACAAGTGATCCGCATGTGATTATAAACCTTCATATAAGCGGCTCTCTGGTAAACATATCCCTTGACTCGTCAGGTGCACCTCTGTATAAAAGAGGCTACCGGCGGGCATCAACTCAGGCACCTCTGAATGAGGTCCTTGCCGCCGGTATCATAAAACTTTCAGGATGGGACCCTTCTTCAGATTTTCTTGACCCGATGTGCGGTTCAGGTACACTGCCTGTTGAAGCTGCACTAATGGCTTGCAGTATTCCTCCCGGTAAATTCAGGGACTCGTTCGGATTCATGAAGTGGCCAGGGTATGATCCCGGTCTCTTTGAAGAGATCCTAAAAGAGAGTGAAAAAAAGGTTTCTCTGCCGAAAATGAATATCTCGGGAAGTGACATTTCAGGCGAGGCAGTAAAAAAAGCACAGATAAACGTAAGAACTGCGGGGCTCGAAGAAGTTGTCAGGATTCGTAAAGCTGACTTCAGGGAACTGAAGGCTGAAGGGGATTCTGGGTTCATTGTAATGAACCCTCCATACGGCGAGCGCCTCAAACCTGAAGCGCTGAATGAATTATACAGTATGATCGGTTCAGCTCTTAAGCATAATTTCCCCGGCTACAAGGCCTGGATAATAAGTTCGGACAAGGAAGCCATGAAACAGATCGGACTTAAACCTGCAAAAAAGTTTAAAGTTTACAACGGCCCGCTCGAATGCGTTCTGGCAGGATACAATATGTACCAGGGAAGCAGGAGGAAGGAAGAAGTAAAAAGTAAGAAGTAAGAAGTAAGAAGTAAGAAGTAAAAAGTAAAAAGTCGAAGCGTTAGCGAAGACCCCGATCGAAGCATCGGGGTAAAAAGTCGAAGCGTTAGCGAAGACCCCGATCGAAGCATCGGGGTAAAAAGTCGAAGCGTTAGCGAAGACCCCGATCGAAGCATCGGGGTAAAGAGTTGGAGCATCTGGGGAGTCTTGCAGTCTTGCGGTCTTGCAGTCAGCTACATCAGGGTTCGTTAAGTGATTAAAAAAGCAGTGAAACTCAGTGATCACTCCGTGCTGTGCCGCAGGCACACCGTGTTTATGAGTCTTGCAGTCTTGCTTCCGCTGCCCGCCTTTGCCGACCTTCGGTCAGCTCCGGAGGGCAAAGCGCGGAACTGACTCACTATGTTCGTCAGAGTCGTGCAGTCGTGCGGTCTTAATTTTCCGTCAGAATTTTTCCTGAACCGCGGAGCGGTTTCATTAATACTAGAAAAAAGCAAAACAAAAAATTCATCAAAAAACAATTATTTTCTTAGAATTGTAAAACCACGTTCTCTCCAGCACAATCGAATGAACCTTATATGACGGACTGCATGACTGCATGACTGCCCCGACGTTTCGGTCGGGATCTTCGCTTCGCTTCGACATGACTGCACGACTAATACCAACAACTACCAGGACTTTCATCAAATAAGTAAGTACGTCAGTCAAAACTGTCATAGTATTAAACCGGAATTTTCTTACTTTAGATTTTTATTATATTTGCTTACAAAAATGATCCGGGCTTTGATGAGCTTTAATGTGGAAGAGTATTTTAATGATCAGGCAAACGGCAATCAGATTCTCTATTACAAGGGAGATGTAAATGCTGAAGTAATTAACCGTCTGCTTGACACCGTTGAATCAAGGTTAATTGAAGGAAACGAACAGTCGAAGCTCCGAAAGAAGGTTTATAATGTTCTTGTAGAGAGTCTGCAGAATCTTTATCATCATGTTGAAAAGGTTCCTGGAGATTTTGAATATCAGGATGCTGAGAAGTTTGCTATTCTTTCAGTTAAACGGGTAGGCGACGGATATAAAATTACTACAGGAAACTTCATCCGTTCAGAAAACATCCCTGAACTTGAGGAACGTATTGTGAAGATTAACAAATCGAGTATTGAGGAGATTAAGGAACTCTACAAGTTTATACTG
>JABUEV010000058.1 GCA_013314865.1 Bacteroidales bacterium
TATGTAATTACTTCTATTGAAAAACTGGTTGATCCTGCCCTGAACGGAAACCTTGTGTCATTTGACAGAAATCTGTGCAATATTTCAGGTGAGGGCAGGATGAATTTTGGAACCAATTTTGACCTGGTAAAAATGATGTCTGCAGGCAAATTCACCCATTCTTCAGACTCGGGAAAAATTACCATACAAGCTGTCCTTGCACTTGATTTTCATTTCTCTCCTGAAGCACTTGCAATCATGAGCGAGGACATGAAGCTAATACCTTCACTCAGATCGGTAAATCTGAACAGCGAGTTTAATAATAAAAGCATGAAGGATCTTCTTGGTGTCGAAGTGGCGACAAAGATAAAGGATGAATTATCTCTTTTCGGCATCTCAAGAAGCCTTCCAAAGGAATTTACATATGAACTTCTTCTGAACGATGTCACCCTCTACTGGAACGATGCATCATCATCATTCAGGTCGAAGGGTAAAATAGGAATAGGCTTTGTAGGACAACAGCCTGTAAATCTCTATGTCGACGGATTTGTGGAAATACAACGACGACGTGCGGGTGATATGATTGATATATACCTGAAAGCCAACGAATCAACCTGGTACTACTTTTCCTACTTCAAAGGAGTTATGATGGCACAGGCAGCTAATATAAGATTCAACTCGCTCATCAGCAATGAAAAAATAAAGGTGCGAAAAGATCCCAATTCAAGTACAAAAGTTCCTTATACATATATGATTGCCGCAGAAGACAGACTCCCAAGATTCCTGAGACGAATGACAGAAAATCCTGAAACTGAGTCCTCTCCAACTGATGGACTGATGAGATAAAAAAAACCGGGCTGTGCACATTTTTTATTCACCTGATATTGAAAACAATTTGTATATCCTCGATGAGAAGGAATCAAGGCACTGCATTCGAGTACTGAGGATGTCAAAAGGAACTCCTGTAAGACTTATCGACGGGAAAGGAAACCTTTATGAGGGAGTGATAAGTCACCCCGACCAGAAAAGGTGCATTGTGGAAATTAAAAGCGTTATACCTGATTTTGAAAAAAGGAATTATCATTTACATATCGCAATCTCCCAGCTGAAAAACCAGGAAAGATTTGAATGGTTTGTTGAAAAAAGTGTGGAGATCGGGATTGATGAAATAACGCCCCTTATTTGCAGGAATACCGAAAAGCAATCGGTTAAAAAAGACAGGATAAACAATATCATCACCTCCGCGATGAAACAATCGGTTAAGGCATACAGACCTGTTTTCAATGATCCTGTCCCGTTTGAAAGGTTTGTAGAAAGAGAGCTCGATGGCACCAGGATGATTGCTCACTGCATGGGGAATTATCCCAGATCAGGCATCAGGGAGGTCTACACTGCAGGTGACTCAGCAGTAATTCTGATAGGACCTGAAGGCGACTTCAGCATGGATGAAATATCAATTGCTTCTGAACATGGCTTTAAGCATGTTCACCTTGGAAACAGCAGGCTGAGAACCGAAACAGCCGGCGTGACAGCCTGCTGTCAGGTGGCCTTTTTGAATCAGAGAAGCATTATCCCATAAGGAAATCCAGAACATCCCCGATTTTTTTTGCAGGAATTTCATACATCTCAGTGTATTTGCATTTTGAGCATGTCACCGAGGTAAACCTTCTGTTCTGGATATTAAATATTTTAGTTGCAAAACTGCTTGCCGTCCGTATTTCACCAATGTTACAGCTCCGGTTTCCGCATTTCGGACAGCTGTATTTTACAGGTACATTCATTTTATTTCTTCGTTTTGTGGTGATTTTTTCTTACCCCATCTTCCCGACTTCCTAAGCGCCTGATCAATTATGTACTCAATCTGACCGTTTGTACTGCGGAATTCATCTGCCGCCCATTTTTCCAGAGCCTTAAGCTTTTCGGGATCTATCCTCAGTATAAATGGTTTTTTCGCACTCATGTCAAGAATGTAATGTTCCCGTATTTACAACAGGGGTGGCATCCTTGTCACCGCACAGTACCACCATCAGGTTGCTCACCATGGCAGCCTTCTTCTCCTCGTCAAGTTCAACTATATTCTTGTCAGACAACTGTTCAAGTGCCATCTGGACCATCGACACTGCTCCTTCCACAATCTTATATCTCGCAGCGACCACGGCTGTTGCCTGCTGTCTGCGAAGCATTGCGTTAGCAATCTCCTCTGAATATGCAATATAGTTGATGCGTGCTTCTATTACTTCAATACCGGCAATCAGAAGGCGTTCGCGAATTTCTCTTTCAAGCTCCTCATTTACTTCCTGTCCTCCGCTGCGCAATGTAATCACAGCTTCGTGGTCTTCAAGGTTATCGTAGGGATACATCCCTGCAAGTTTTCTCAGGGCGGCGTCACTCTGCACGAGGACAAAGTGCTGGTAATCGTCAACCTCAAAGGCCGCCTTGAAGGTATCCGCCACTTTCCAGACGAGGACAAATCCGATTTTGATAGGATTTCCCAGCTTGTCATTAACCTTAATCGGGTCGCTGTCAAAATTCCGTGCACGAAGTGAAATCTTTTTGGTGCTGTAAAACGGATTTATCCAGAAGAACCCATTTTCCTTTATCGTTCCTTTATAGGCACCAAAAAGCACCAGTACACATGATCCGTTCGGATAGACTACTGTAAATCCAAGTGTTATAAAGACGAACAGCAATGTGAAGATAATTCCAAGCCATATTAAGTTCCATGCAAAAGCAGCAATTGAACCTGCAAGAATAAGAAGTTCCGCCAGGACAAAAATGTAGCCTGATAAGGGTTTGACAGTAAATTCATTTTTCATAGCCAGTGATATTATAATGATATCACAAATATACTATTTTAATTTCAAATAAACAAAAAAATATCAATAGTGCCCGAATAAATTTTGGAGATATTAATAAAGGGCTAAAATTCAATTGTTTTCACACGAACTCACCCCCTTTCCTTCACTGCGTTCAGGATTTTCCCCCTCTCTATGGCATAGAGAGGAGGACACCGGAGCGTAGCGAATATTTTTTACGTACTCATTTTGAAGATCAGAGATTGTGACGTAGCAACTTCCAGCAAAAAAGAAGCCGTCCCGGTTATTCCGGGACGGCTTCTGGTAATGCTTTGAAACTTTCAGCTTTTTTGTCTGACCCTTCTGACGAGCTTTTTTGTAAGGCCCGGCCTTGGTACGGGGTCAATCATTTTAAGCATCTCTATCACATCGCTGAATTCAGCATTTAATCCAAACGCATCTTCAAAGAGATCCACGTTTTTAACTGATAAATCGCGATAAGAGAAAAAAGGAGTAGAGTTTATACCCATAGGCTTCATTGTTTTGTTTTAAGAGAAAACGGCCTATGGGTATAAATATTGTACCTGCCTAGCTTAATGTAAGTGATATTTTTTTCTCCTCCATCATCTTTCTCATATTGATGAGGGCATATCTCATCCGCCCTAGGGCAGTATTGATGCTTACATTTGTTATATCGGCTATTTCCTTGAAGCTCAATCCTGAATAATGTCTCAGAATTACAACTTCACGCTGATCATCGGGCAGCTGGCTGATAAGTTTCCTGATGTCTTTCTGTATCTGCCTTTTTATCATATTTTCCTCGACATTTGATTCTGCGAGTTTTTTGGAGTTAAAAAGGTCAGATTCATAATCGTCATTCGAGATGGTATTCAGCTGTTTTAGTCTGCGGAAATGGTCTATTATCAGGTTATGTGCAATCCGCATAACCCACGAAATAAATTTTCCGTTTTCGTAGTATTTTCCGCTTCTTACCGACTGGATCACCTTCAGGAAGGTATCCTGGAATAAATCTTCAGCCAAAGCCTGATCACGTATATAAAGACTTATATACGCGAAAACTTTGTTCTTGTGTCTGTGGATTAGTTGTTCGAAACATGCCTGTTCGCCTTTTATGAACCGTTCGATCAGTTCATAATCGGAAATTGTTTTTTTCATAGCTCTCTCTTTTTGGTATCAAGAGTAGAGTTGTTGAATAGGCAGTTCCTCCGTTTTTAAGGTTAGTAATTAGTAATGCAAATAAAATAAATTTTTTAATACGAAAACACTTTTTTTGCATTTTTACGAAAAAAAATTAAAAAAAGTTACAAAACGGGGCTAATGAATAAAAAAATTGAGATACGGGGGGCAAGGGTACACAATCTTAAAAACATCAATCTTTCAATTCCAAGAGACAAATTAATAGTTATCACCGGCGTGTCAGGGTCGGGCAAGTCGTCACTTGCCTTTGATACGATTTATGCGGAAGGACAGAGAAGGTATGTAGAGAGTCTTTCGGCGTATGCAAGGCAGTTTCTGGGAAGAATGAACAAACCGGATGTCGATTTTATAAGCGGAATTCCTCCTGCAATAGCTATTGAGCAGAAGGTCAATACACGAAATCCGCGCTCTACGGTCGGAACATCCACAGAAATCTATGATTACCTCAGGCTTCTGTTTGCACGGATTGGAAGAACATATTCGCCGGTTTCAGGGAAAGAGGTGAAGCGCCATAGCGCTGATGACATTGTAAAGTTTATTGAAAGTCTGCCCGAAGGAACAAAGCTGATAATCACTGCTCCTGGGATTATTCCCGACAAAGTCAGCATTTCGGAATATTTTGCATTTCTCGTAAAACAGGGATTCAGCAGGCTTGAATCAGACGGGGCACTGATCAGAATTGATGAACCCGGCTCAGCTGAAAACTTTATTCATAAGCAAAAGATAAACATAGTTATCGACAGGATAGTTTCGGGCAGTAATGAAGAGAATCTCAGCAGGGCTGCAGATTCGGCTGAAACCGCATTGCAGACCGGAAGAGGTCACTGCCAGCTTGTAATATTTCATAACGATAAGATTATAAGAGAAAATTTTTCAAACAAATTTGAAGAAGACGGAATTGAATTTGAGGAACCAAACGAATATTTCTTCAGTTTCAATAATCCGATTGGTGCATGTCCGGTATGCGAAGGGTATGGCAAGATAATAGGCATAGACGAGAGGCTGGTAATTCCGGATCAGAATCTATCTGTTTACCAGGATGCGATAGTATGCTGGAAAGGTGAGACAATGAAGAAATGGAAAGAGCGTCTGATTTCAAACGCTCATCTGTTTGATTTTCCGGTGCACAAACCATATTATCAGCTTACTGATGAGCAGAAGGAGCTCCTTTGGAAAGGCAACCGGTATTTTTACGGAATAAACCGGTTTTTTGAGCATCTGGAAGAAAACAAATACAAAATACAATACAGGGTACTGCTGAGCAGGTACAGAGGCAAGACTACCTGTCCCGAATGCAAAGGTTCAAGATTAAAGAAGGAGACATCATATGTAAAAGTGGCTGGCCTGACAATTCAGGAGCTTTCATCCATGCCTGCAGGCAGGCTTTATGATTTCTTTTCAAACATACGGCTTGACAGCCGTGATGAAAAGATTGCCGAGAGAATTCTGAAAGAGATAACCCAGAGGTTGAAATTTCTTGTTGATGTCGGACTATCATACCTCACGCTCGACCGTCTTTCTTCAACACTCTCCGGCGGGGAATCGCAGAGGATTAATCTTGCCACGTCTCTCGGGAGCAATCTCGTCGGCTCAATGTACATTCTTGATGAACCAAGTATCGGACTGCATCCGCGCGACACCAATCTTCTTACAGGCGTTCTGAAGGAATTGAGAGATTTTGGCAATACAGTGATAGTGGTGGAGCATGAGGAAGAAATCATCAGGGAAGCCGATGAAATAATTGATATGGGACCTGAAGCCGGACGGCTCGGCGGAGAGGTGGTTTTCCAGGGAAATATCAAAAATGCTTCACCGGAAGCTTCACTTACAGCCCGTTACCTGACAGGCAGGCTGACTATTTCCGTCCCGCATGTCCGAAGAAAATGGAACAGCTATATCGAGGTCACAGGAGCCAGGGAAAACAACCTGAAAGAAATAGATGTCAGGTTCCCGCTTCATACCATAACAGCTGTGACAGGAGTAAGCGGCTCAGGCAAGTCAACTCTGGTAAATGAGATACTTTTCAAGGCTTTGTCAAACAGAATAAATGGCAATAATTTAAAGCCCGGACAGTTCAGGGGACTTGGAGGTGATTTTGAACATCTTACTGGAGTTGAAATGATTGACCAGAACCCGATTGGAAAATCCAGCAGGTCGAATCCGGTAACTTACCTCAAGGCCTATGATGAGATCCGGAAACTATATGCCGAACAGCAGGCTTCGGTTCAGAACAATTTCAAAGCCTCTCACTTTTCATTCAACATCGACGGAGGAAGATGTGAGGAGTGCCAGGGGGAAGGGATTATAAGAGTAGAAATGCAGTTTATGGCCGATGTTGAGCTGACGTGTGAAAGCTGTAAAGGGATGCGCTTTAAAAAAGATGTGCTGGAAGTAAAGTATCACGGGAAAAATATTTTCGATGTGCTTGAAATGACTGTTGATGAAGCTATTGAATTTTTCACCAGTCATTCAGGCAAAAATGAAAAAAGAATAGCGGAAAAGCTTAAGCCGCTTTCTGATGTCGGTCTCGGATACATCAAGATGGGACAATCGTCAAGCACACTGTCGGGAGGCGAAAGTCAGCGCGTGAAACTTGCCTATTTCCTTGGGCAGGAAAAAGCATCCGGACATATATTGTTTATATTCGACGAACCTACAACCGGTTTGCATTTCCATGACATTAACAAACTGATGAAGGCGCTAAATGCACTTGTTGATAATGGTCATTCAGTAATCCTTATAGAACACAACCAGGAAGTAATAAAATGTGCCGACTGGGTTATCGACCTTGGTCCTGAAGGTGGTGAAAAAGGCGGAACAGTAGTATTTGAAGGTACACCTGAAAACCTGGCAAAGTGCGTCAACTCGCACACAGGGAAATTTCTTGCAAAAAAGCTTGGATAATTTTTTGAATCTTTAAAGCAGGGCTATTTGACTTTAAAGCCAAACATTATTGATACACAACCGCTTGCCGGCGCTGTTCCTGTCTGTCCGGATGTTCCTGCTTTCAGAACTATTCTGAGCTGTTGGCTTGACTCAAGCTTAAAGTCCCATGATTTGACGTTTTTTTTGTCTTTATTTGAAAAGATTACATTTCTGCTGGCATCATATACCGTAAATTCTATAGAAGGTATTGTCTCCTCAGCGCAGATGACCATACGGTAATCCATGCCTGAATAGAATGTCTTGTAAAGTTCAGCTTCTTCGCCCTCTATAAGTACTGCAGCATGGTAATTTCCGTCGTGGGTATACAATCCAAGCTCAGGAAGGCAGGTTTTTTTGGCAAAAGCCTTGCATTGTGCTTCAGCTGTAAATACTGATAAAGAAACAAGGAGTGCTGCTGCTGCAAATATCTTTATTGTTCTCATAGCTTTACTTATTTTACAAATGTCCCTCTGATTTCTGCGACTATTGCTGAAAGTTCACCAAAAAGCTGAGGAGTAAGGTTTGAGGTTACTTTTGACTTCAGCAGAGTCACATTGGTATTCTGGTCATATTCGGTTTCGACCGGTGTTGTCTCAACTGATATTTTATCAAAAACAGTCTTGATTTTACTTATCTGCAGCAGAAGTTCGTCTATGGCAGGATGTCCCTGGTTCTTTCTCAACAGGCTTAACAGATTTTCAATAGAAAGTTTCTGCTCGGCTATTCTTTCCACCAAAGTATTGTTTTTGAAATTCTTGTCGTCAACAAGTTTAGTTGAAATATAGAGTCCTTCGACCCAGCCGCCTGTCAGGACCATTGCAGCAACGGCCTGCTGACCATTATCTTCCAGATATGTGTTTGAATTCAGGAAGGTTTGTGAAATTATCTCCATTATTACCTCCCTGTTATTTATGTTTTCTTCCAGCCGGTTTATGTCATCTTCCGAAATGGCATCAAGAATCCCGAGCCCGTCAGCCATCTTTTTTGCAGCATTCATATAATTGATAATATGCTGAGTCTGGTCATAAAGACTGGCATAACTTAGATCGCATGTATACAGGCCAAGATTCAGCGCCATGCTTCTGTTAGTTATATATTTGTTTGCATTATCTACAGGATTAAGAAGCTTTTCGTCAAATATTGCCCCTGTTGATTTAATAATCATTGCCGACTCAAGCGGTGAAGGGAGGGTGTAAAATATTTTTTCCGCTTTCTTTAAATCCTCGTAAATTGCGGCATTGTCTCTTGACATATCCACAGCCAGCTCATCCTTTTGTGCTTTTTTCCCTGCCTGTCTGCAACCACCAGCTAATACCGCAATAAGAGTCATGACTGTCAGAACCCGTAAGCCTGCATTAAGAATCTCTTTCATGATTTAGTCATTTTTTTAAGTCACTTCTAATTAACGTCTAAATTAGTACAATATTATAATTTTTCAAAAACAGCATCTTCAATTGAATGTATTTCTAACTTTACAGAAACTAACGGAGGATATGACAAGGTCGGAGAAGAAGATCAGGGATTTTGAAGAAAAGCTGAAAAGCCGTGACAGAAGGATACTGCTTAAGGCGATAAGGCTTCTGAGGGAGGAGGAACCATGGGAGGGAGCTGTCGGCATGCTTGCAGAGCTCTATGATGAGACAGACGACCTCAGTGTCCGGAAAGCTGTTCAGGATTTCATGAATGATCTGAAAGACAAGTCAGCCGGCAGGGAGGTAATAGAGGAAATGAAAAAGAAGCATAAAACTCAGACTATCTGCATGCTGGCTTCATCCTGCTGGCAGTCGGGCCTCGATTATTCAGGTTATCTGAATGACTTTGCCGGCATATTTGTCAGTTCTGACCTGGAAGTGGCAATAGAGTGCTACACCGTAATAAAGGAATCAGCCGGCAGGGTAAGCGTAAAAGCCAGAAACGAAGTGTCAGATATATTAATTGATGCCGCCCCTTCCCTTTCAGAAGAAAAGGCTGCTCTGGCAAATGATCTGATTATGTCATTCAGGAAGAAGGCCTGATTCTCTCAATCCTTACTGATATCAGTCTTCCGCGGCAAAATATTTCATGAACTGGGTTCTCTCATAAACTGCAGGGTTTTCATAATTGACCCGGTTAAGCCTGCCTCTGAAATCCCCGACACTTTTGAAGCCCTTTCTGTCCATCCAGTCTGTTATTGCCCTGTTAATTTCTGCAACGAATCCTATTCCCTTGCTGTAAAGTACAGAACAAACCTGTACGGTGTCGGCTCCTGCAAGAAGGTATTTTAAGGCATCAGTCCCGCTGTGAACTCCTGTTGAAGCTGAAATATCAATTTTTATATCCTGTGAACTTGCCATGGCAATCCATCTCAGAACATTCCTCATCTCCTGGCTGGTGCTGAAAACCGGGGAAGCGACTATGCTCATCTTGTCAACGTCAATATCAGGCTCAAAAAACCTGTTAAACATTACAACACCTTCAACTCCTCTCATGTAAAACTGATCTATCATATACAAAACATTTGAAAACCTGAATCCAATCTTAATGGCAACAGGTATTCTGATTGTTTTTTTAAGCTTCTCTATCAGTTCGAAATAAATCTTTTCAGAATCGACAGAAGACTTTTTTCTGTCGACTGGCATGAAAAAAACATTTACTTCCAGGGCATCAGCTCCGGCATCAGCCATTTTACCGGCAAAATCAATCCACCCCTTTGCCGAAACGCAGTTTACGCTCGGTATGACAGGAATTGAAAGATTTTTCTTTGCATTCTTTATCAGAGAGATATATTCATCCACCGAGTTTGACCTGATGTAATTTGCCAGATAGTCATCAGCTTCAGGATAAGCAGAGGTGCCCTGATGTGAATTAATATAGAATTCTATCTGCTCCTCAAACAGTGATTTGAGTACAACAGCTCCTGCACCGCTTTCTTCAGCTTCTGTCAGATGCTTCAATGATA
>JABUEV010000059.1 GCA_013314865.1 Bacteroidales bacterium
ACGGACTCTCAATCATACTGGGCGTGGGTGAAACATCTCTCTGGGAGCTGACAGGCGTGTATGCCTCTCTTTCAAGAGTGCTTAAACGCTACAATAAAGAGGAGCGCTATGATCCGGCAGATTTTCATCCTCCTTATCTGACAGATGCCGACAAACCAAAACCTGGACGGAATGATTTACCTCTTTCCGCCGCCTCAATATGGCTTACATACGAGGCTTTGAAAAAGGTCAGCCGTCCTGAAAGCGAATCAGGCTGGCAATATTTCAGTTCATCAACCGGGCTTGCATGGAAGACCGGTACAAGTTTCGGATTCAGGGATGCCTGGGCAGTGGGGACCACGCCCGATTATGTGATTGGCGTCTGGGCCGGAAATGCCGACGGGACAGGCAGACCTGGTCTTACGGGCCTCTCCGCAGCAGCTCCTGTCCTTTTTGAGCTCGCTGGTTGTCTGCCCCGCGGCAATTGGTTCTCGCCTCCTTATAATGAGCTTGCAAAAGTAAGTGTCTGCAAAGATAGCGGCTTCAGGGCAGGCCCTTACTGCACAAACACCGAAGAAACTGACATATCCGCCAACGGATTGAAAAGCAACTCCTGCCCTTACCATAAAATAATACACCTGAACAGCTCCCTTACTTACCGGGTCAATGCAGAATGTGCAAATCCTTTAACTATAGTCAGTAAAGAATGGTTTATATTGCCCCCTGCCATGGAATATTACTACAGACAAAAACATCCGGAATATAAACCACTACCTCCTGTCGCTCCCGGATGCAACACCGGAAATGACATCCCCGCAATGGAATTTATCTACCCTTCACAGGGAATCACCATTTTTATCCCCAGGGATCAAAGCGGACTGCTTACACGTGTTATAGCTGAAGTCGCCCACCGTAATTCTTCAAAAACTATTTACTGGCACCTCGACCGTAAATACCTGGGAACTACCAAAATAATACACATGCATGAACTGTTGGCCGAGCCGGGAAATCATACTCTTTCTGTGGTTGATGAAGACGGTAACTCAATAAGCTGTACCTTTACAATCACAGGTAAAAGATGAATACAGAAAAGGAAATATTTCCTGTTGTTGACGAATACGGAAATCAAATTTCAACAGCACCACGTGAGGTTTGTCATGACGGGAAGAGCATGCTCCTCCACCCTGTGGTACATGCCCATATCTTTAACAGCTCAGGAAGACTATTCCTTCAAAAAAGAGCAATGACAAAGGATCTTCTTCCGGGCAAATGGGACACTTCTGTGGGAGGGCATTTCAGACCCGGTGAAAAACCTGAGGATGCGCTCAGAAGGGAAATTGCAGAAGAGACCGGCCTGAACAATCTTAACTGCAGGTTTGTTATGAATTATATCTGGAGCTCACCCCGTGAGAGAGAACTTGTTTATGTTTTTATTACTCAAACGGATGATGTTCCGGTAATAGATAAAAATGAAATAGATGAAGGAAGATTCTGGACAATCATGGAAATTGAAGAAAACCTGGGTAAAGGTATATTTACACCAAACTTCGAACATGAATTCAATCTTCTTAAAAAACAGGATTTAATACAACAGGCATTCTGATAATTTTCAGAAAAATTCAGATAAATAAGCTCCTGAAATTATTTTACTTGATATCATCATAAAATTCAGTCCTACTCTCATGAAAAACCTTACAGCATTTTTTCTGTTACTTTCATTTTCATCAGGCCTTTTTTCCCAGAATGCAGGGAAAAAGATTGTTGATGAGCTCGCTGATCTTGTGGATGAACTTACAGGAATCGAAATAAAATTTCAGACTGCGACCTTTAAATCCACCAGGATAATGAACGGTCACTCCGTGGAGAGGATGCCTGCCCGACAACTCGATTTCAGAATATCTCACCGGTTTGGAAAGATAAATTCCGGAGCATACAATTTCTTCGGTCTCGATCAGGCGAATATGCATCTCGGACTTGAATATGGCATTACCGACTGGCTGATGATAGGAGTGGGAAGAGGCAACTATGAAAAGACTTTTGACGGTTTTACCAAATTTACTGTCGTCAGACAATCAGTGGGAGCAAAGAGTTTTCCTCTGTCCTTATCACTGCTTTCAACAGCTGCTTTAAGAACTGTCAAGCCTGTCAATCCGTCGGAAACAATAAGCTTTGCATCAAGAATGTCATACACCGGACAGATTCTTGTGGCAAGAAAAATCAATCAATATGTTTCGGTCCAGTTAATGCCGTCATATGTACGCAGGGAGCTTCCGGAAACAGGTCCCCATAATCTGTGGGCACTCGGGGCAGGAGGCCGTGTTAAGCTGGCCAAAAGAGTCAGCCTTAATGCAGAATATTACTACCAGTTTAACCCTGAACCATATATGTACCAGGATGTTTACAATCCCCTCTCAATCGGATTCGACATTGAAACCGGAGGCCATGTCTTCCAGCTGATTTTTACCAACTCAACTGCTATGATTGAAAAGGGGTTTATCGGCGAAACAACCGGCAGTTGGGGAAAAGGTGACATCCGGTTCGGATTCAATATCTCAAGAGTGTTTTCATTTAAAAAATAATTCAGTACACCGGATCCCTCATAAAGCTTCTGAGCCTGTTTGAATGCCATTTCCAAATTTCCTGAAAGTATATACATCCGGCTTCTTAACAATATTGACCTTGAATTGTTTATCCAACAAGGAAGGCTTTGATTTCCTGATAAACCATATTTGATGATATGAAAAAAATATTTCTACTGTCACTTGTAATTTTTTCAATCTACACAGTTACTGTATCAGCACAAAAATACATTACCAGGAACGGTTATGTCGGTTTTTTCTCCCATACACCTGTTGAGGACATAAAAGCTGACAATAACCAGGTTGCATCAATTTTGGATACAGCTACAGGAGAAATAGCCTTTCAGGTTCTGATCCGTTCCTTCAGGTTTCCCAAGGCCCTTATGCAGGAACATTTCAACGAAAACTACATGGAATCAGACAAATTTCCGCGATCCACATTCTCAGGGAAAATAGCAAACCACCAAAATATTGATTTCACTAAAAGCGGCTCACATGAAGTGACAGTAGATGGCGAGCTTACTATCCGCGACGTTACAAAAAGAATAAGTGTCAAAGGTACACTTGAACCAGACGGAGACAAGATCAAAGCTTCTGCTAAATTCAATATTTCTCCCGAAGATTATAACATCAAGATACCGGCGGTTGTAAGGAACAATATTGCCAGAATAATCGAAGTAACTGTTCAGATGAACTATGCCCCCGGCGAAACACGATAAACGAAAAATATGAAAAAGAGCATCAGGTATATCTTTATTACAGCAATACTTATCTCAGTTGCCGGGATTGCAACAGCCATATATATGTATACCCTTCGTAACAAAAACCTTGAAAAGGTGAAGCCTGACTTCTTCATTACTGCTTCAGCGCTGGCAGAAGAGTTTATTAAAGATGAAGCCTCCGCTTCAGCTAAATATATTGGAAAAGTACTTGAAATAACCGGAATTATAAAAGAACTAAACGCCGGAGAAAACAACACTGCAAATGTTGAATTATCATCAGACAGCGATTTTTCTTACGTTATTTGTAATTTTCCTGATAACAAGGCTGTGGCCGGATTTGAAACGGGAAAAGAAATCACTGTCAGGGGAGAATGTGCAGGCTTTCTGCTTGATGTATTGATGACAAACTGCGCCGTGGTTTCTAAAAGGGACAATAAATGAATTCGTTTCCCATTTTTATGTTTCTTACCGGAGATTAAAAACACAATTAAGTAAGGATATTTTATGTTATCATAAATGAGGAATATTTCCTTATTTAGTATTTTAATTATCCAAACCTTAAATGATCAAGGCTATTATTTTCTTAGCTCTGTTCGTTGCTTCCGGAAACATTCTGGCAGGCCAGCAATACGATAATGTTCCCAATAACATTCAATCCAGGCTTACAATTCCGCCAAAGCCCATTGATCCTCAGATGGTTCAGGACCAGGACGATATGACATGGAATGATTATCATCCGATTCCTGGCAAAAACTGGGCTGACCCTTCATTAGTACCTGAAAGGTCATTCCGCATGGCACTTGTTGCAGTTGATTTTCCCGATCAGCCATTTGTAATTACCTTGCCTAAGGGATCAGATTTGTTCGGTAATCCTCAGATTGATCCGGTTAAAAGAGAGGATGTACCGCAATTTTATTCTGACTTCTGGCTGAAGCCTTCGGAATTTAATCATGGGCAGACTATTAATGGTTACTGGATGGAGCAGTCAAGAGGCAAATTCGGCATTACTGCACTTGATCCTTTTGGACCGTACAGAATGCCAAGAAACCTTTGGCAATACGGACTTAACGAATACAATCAGAATTACTCCACTCCTGACGGCAGCAGGGCACACCACAGGATGGAGCCGGATATTGATTCACTGTGGAAGGCCGATGCCGGGGATATAAAATCAAAATACGATGCCATATTGAGAATATATGCTGGTTATGATGAAACAGGCGTATGGCAGGAGTTTGGAGAAATGAAGTTCCTGTCAAAAGATGACATACCTGAGGAATGGGGCAATCCTGATACCACAAAGCCCCGCTGGGTTCCCACCCGTTACGTGCCCTGGACCTCATGGAAAGCAGGGCAGATGCAATGGGGTCTCTCATCCATCCGGCAGGGTGAAAACTCGGGCACTATCACTCATGAACTTGGCCATTACGCATTTCGCATCGGCGATAATAACAACAATCCCTATGTTCAGCCTTACAGAAGGGCAGGCTCCGGACCATGGGACATGATGGACAGGGGATCATTCAACGGCCCCGGAGGACCACACATGAGGTGGGTTGTTCCAGCTTCCATGGGCGCCGCCATGCCTGCAGGCCTTATGCTTAGAAACAGAATGGCTAACGGATTTGTAAACAAGGACCAGGTTCTGACATTAAGCCGGGAAGACCTTGCAAAGTCAGGTCCTGTGGTGGCAACTGTAACTGCAAGAGCTGTTGATCCGTTAAAGGATTCATATGCCGGATTGATTGTAAGACTTGACGGTGAGGAACCTCACGACAGAACCCCGGCAGATGATCCGGCAACTAACCCACTTTCTCCCGGAATACCAAACTATGACTTCTATTCTGTTGAGGTTGTACAGCGGATCGGATACGACTCCTTCTGCCCCGACAACGGAGTGTTGATAGCTAAAAATAAAGACAAGGAGAGCCGCAACGGAGGCCCTAATGGCTTTAACTGCTTTAACTGGGTAATTGATGCTCACCCGGAAGACATAAATAAGATAGATTTTATTAAACCCGACGGCACCACGGTGATGAGAACAATTGCCGATTACCGGCAATTAAATGATGCCCTTTTCCATGCCGGCCTGAACTCCGGAAGCCAGTGCAAATGGACTGACGAACCAAACAGACTCCATTTTTATATAATTGATCTTTTTAAGAACGAACAGGGGATACTGTCATACAAAGTAGGGGTAAGATCGCTCGACGGGAATGTATCGAAAAAGAGCATCGTTTCAGTACTTCCTTCCGGAAAGAAAAAAATTAAAAATTTCCGCGAAGGTTATTGCTTCTTTACGGTTACCAATACCGGTCAGAACCTCCCGGCTGATACCAGCCTGCACCCGGGGAATGCATCCCCTGTGAAAAGCAACGATATATACAGGATTTCTGTAAAAGCGGAAGGGGACGGCTGGTCGGCATCCCTGCTTAACGGATTTGTCGCCCCCGAACCTGGAAAAACTGAGATAATACCTGTATTTGTTTCTTCCGGTTCAGAATCATCAAATGATGCAAAAATTTTGCTTACAGTGACATCAGAATCCGATAAAAACTTATCTGCTTTCTCAACTGTTACATTAAAAGCCAGCCGGAAAAAACAATAGCATGCAGGCATAAAATATAAACCTAACTTTCAGATTCATGGAAAAAGCAGTAAAAATCCTGGTACTGAATAATGAGATAGAAGCTAAATTATTAAGTGAAATACTCAAAGACAATAACATACCACATCTTATAAGGTCATATTATGATTTGGCGTATGACGGTTTATTCCAGAAACAGGCTGGCTGGGGACATGTGGAAGCACCTGAAGCCTACAGGGAGGAAATTACAAGAATTTACTCCGAAATGTCTGAGAATATTCAACCGGAATGATTTTCCTCTTCTTCTGACTGTATCTTAAATCCTCTTTTCTCAATCCTTTTTATAACTATATAGGTTATTACTCCAATAATAACCATTCCCAGGATAAACAGCGGATATGAAATCCTCCAGTTCTCCTGCCCCGTAATCATTGTCCACTCCGACATCCCACCAATACTTGCCAGGAGTGTGAGAGGCATGAATATAGTTGCAATGAGGGAAAGTCTTTTAACCGACAGATTAGTCGCATTTGACACTTTCGCAAGATGGTTATTCAGCATCGATGTGTACAGCTCCATAAGGCTGGTCTCAAATTCAAGATACTTGTCTGTCAGTTCGTAAAATTTCGACAAATGGTCGTATACATCACGATATTGAGCCAGTGCTTTTTCAGGAATAAACGGGCAGTCCATCCTGTTAATCTTTATCAGTATTTCCCTCTCATTAAAAAGGCTTTTTCTCAAAGTAGCCAGATTTCTTCTTAAAAGAATTAGCTGTATAGGTTTGAAGGAAGAAATATTCTCCAGCAGAAGGTCTTCAGCTTCATACAATTCATCTTCCATTCTGTCAAATGCTTGGTATTTCTGATCAACTATATAGTCAAGCACCTTATGCATCAGATATGCAGGTCCGTTCTTTGCAGTGGATGAATCATTTTCAATAACTGATATAAGTCCGTCGAGCGGCCGTCTTTCATCAGAATTGTGACCACTGACAGTAATGACAAAATTTTTCCCTATAAAAAGATTTATTTCATCAGTGAAAAGTTCATTTTCACGGTAGGTAAAAGAATTGAAAATAATAAAGGAATTATTTGAAAAATGTTCGATTTTTGGAACCTGCTGTTCGTCAAAGCAGTCCTCCACCGACAAAGGGTGAATCCCGATGGCATCTACAAGAATATTGAGATCCTCCCTCGCGGGCTGATAATAATCAAGCCAGATAAAACCTCCTTCAGCAAGTGCCGCCAGAGCATCCTTAAGCGATTTAAGGCCATAAAACAAACCTTCCGGCGAAAAATGATAGAATCTTGTTTCTGCCATATTCTGCTTTTTAATTGAATCTGATATTTGTTGAATCCAAATTACAAAAAACTTATCAATGCAAGAAGCAAAGAATGGCAAACTGTTAAGGCCGGATAAATTTCATCGGATACCTGTCCTCCATTTCTATTTTCCGCCTCAAATACAGCAAATGCTGGTGATTCAGTTCCATACACTGCTGTGATGATCAAATTTTATTATTTTTGCACAAAATATTTTCTTTCGATGCCTTCTGCCGCAAGCAATAAAGCTTTATTCATTATTAATCCCTATGCCGGTGTTCCTCCGGTAAAATTTATTATTTCGAGGGAGCTTGCGCGGCGCAGAGATGAACTTGCAAGCTGTAAGTCGCTGAGTATTGATGATTCTGGAATTCTTATCCGGCAGAATTTTGATAAATACAATGTTTTTGTAGCGGTAGGCGGTGACGGTACAGTTCATACTGTTGCCACAAGGCTCATCGGAACTGACAAGGTTCTTGGGGTTCTTCCGATTGGCTCGGGAAATGGTTTTGCCAGAGAATTCAGGTTCAGGAAAAAAATAAGGGCACTGCTGAAAGACATAAACGAAATGAATACCATCAGGACAGATGTCATTGAAATAAATGAACATCTGTGTCTGAATGTGGGCGGCGTTGGTCTTGACAGTTTTGTAGCCCATTCATTCGACAGGCTTAATACCCGAGGATTCTGGTCCTACGCAGGGGTAACCATATTGAATTTCATAAAACTGAAGCCTTTTCATGCAGTCATCAGAATAAATGAGGAAGTAATAGAAGGTGATTTCTTCGTCATTTCCATTGCAAACAACAGGCAGTTTGGCAGTAATGCATACATTGCCCCTGAGGCGGTACCGAATGACGGTATTATGGATATTGTCCTCATAAAGCCATTCCCGAAATATTTATTCCCCGCCTTTGTTTTCAGACTTTTTACAAAGAAACTGAAAGAGTCAAAATACGTCCATTTTATAAAAACTGAAAAAGAAGTAACAATAACAACCCCTGAAGCAAGATTTCATATCGACGGGGAACCTGTATTAATGAGAGGCGAAGTTAAGGTGCGTATAAGGCCAAGAATTCTTAGAGTACTTAAGACTGCAAAAAACAAACACTTCTGGAGTTTCGGAAGCTGAAGAAACCACCTTGTTTAAAAAATCATCGAAATAAAATAACCAGGCTGTTCCAGATTTATTTTTTACCTGAAGATAAAGTTGTATCGGCCGTCTCCTTGTATCCGGGATCTTTCAGCATTTTAATCTTTAAAGAGGTGTTTGATACTATTAATGGAGGGAGTATATATGTTTTGTAACCTCTAAGCATGAAGGTTACTGAAGCCCCTTCGGGAATATTGCTAATTGAAAATCTTCCATCCTTGTCGGACGTGACATGAATAAGGGATTTTGACACAATGATTATCACTCCCTTAAGCGGCATCCCGTCCTCATCAGTCACAATGCCGCCGGCTTCCTTTTGAATTATCTGGGTAAATTCATCATTGTAATACATGCCGGCGTGCGAAATATTTCCGTTCAGAAACAGCATTGATATCATCAGAGGTAAAGAAAACCTGAGATTTATGCAGAATGAAGATTTCAGTTTTTTGATCATTTTATTTTCAGTCAGTATTTTATTAAAAACCACAACATCAGAGTACAAAATCCCTGCCATAATTGTCCGGCATTTTGTGAAACCCCTCCGGGGTTTAAAATATATTTCTTTTTTTGCTAATTTGCATCCAAACAAATAATCTGTAACAATATGAAAAGAATAACTGTATTTTTTCTAACAGCGATTATACTGGTTTCAGTTTCAACTGTATTAACCGGTCAAAAACCAAATACTCTCACATCTAAGGAAAAAAAGGATGGATGGGTGCTCCTGTTCAACGGCAAGGATTTTACCGGCTGGAGACAGTGCAACGGGACAGAAATGCCCAAAAACTGGGTGATTGAAGATGATGCCATGAAGGTGTTTACAGCTGAAGGCAAGAAACCCGGTCAGGGTGCAGGAGGTGATATAATTTACGGTGAAAAGAAATTCAGGAATTTTGAACTCTCAATCGACTGGAAAACCAGCAAAATGGGCAATTCGGGGATATTCTTCAACGTACGGGAAGTTCCCGGAAAACCTATCTATTATGCCGCTCCCGAGGTTCAGGTGCTTGATAATGTCGATGCAACCGACAACAAGATCCCCAGTCACCTTGCCGGATCGCTTTATGACATGATCGCCGCTGATCCCAAAACAGTAAAACCGGCCGGTGAATGGAACACTATCGTAATAAGGGTTAAGGACGGAAAAGTGACACACACCCAAAACGGTGTTAAAGTTGTGGAATATGAATTATGGACACCGGCCTGGGATGCACTGGTCCAGAACAGCAAATTCAAAGATTTCCCGGGCTTCACTGAAGGCATTTCAAAAGAAGGATATATAGGACTTCAGGATCACGGCTACCCGATATGGTTCAGGAATATTAAGATAAGAGAGCTGTAGGGAGTTTAAGGGTTGAAGGGTTGATAGGTTGAGGGGTTGAAGGGTTGGAGGATAGCATCTTCTAAATCAGAACTGTTAGCTTGAAGTTTATTTATGCTTACCTTATAAATATTACAGGTTGATTTCCTGCTTTATTCAATATTCTATCC
>JABUEV010000060.1 GCA_013314865.1 Bacteroidales bacterium
CGGCCTGGGATTGTCAATAGTGCGTAAAGTGGTTGAACTTTACCACGGCACAATAAGTGTGGAAAGTACACCTGATGTCGGTTCAAAATTTATTGTCAGACTTCCTAAAACTCATACTATCAACAATTGAGATCATGAATAAACTTCCAGGAAAAACTGTAGAGAGACTTAGCGAATACAGAAGGACTCTTCTCGAATGTCTCAATGAAAAGAAGTATTTTATTTTTTCACACGAGCTGGCGCTGAGACTGCACATTACAGCCGTACAGGTGCGGCGTGACCTTATGCTTATCGGTTATTCAAGCGTTCACAGGAGAGGTTATGACGTGAAAGTACTGATTGACACCATTGGCGAAATTATTGATTCAGCTGAAGGAATTAATGTAGCCATCATCGGCATGGGTAATCTTGGACGCGCAGTAGCAGGTTATTTCAAGGGAAAGAGATCAAAGCTTAATCTAGTGGCGTCTTTCGATAACGACCCTCAGAAGGTGAATAAGGTGATCAGCGGGGTTAAATGCTATCCTCACGAAGAAATGGAACAGATGATAAATGAACTGAACATACGGATTGCAATACTGACTGTTCCGGCCGACAATGCAAGAGACATCGCAGAGGAGGCTGTGCGCTTCGGCATAAAAGGAATTCTCAACTATACTACTGTTCCGCTTAATGTCCCTTCAGGCGTCTATCTTGAAGAATATGACATGATTACTTCAATAGAAAAGGTGGCATACTTTGTCAAAGAAAACAGGTAGGATTTCAATATGAAGATTTTCAAAGGCTTTGAAGAGGCGAGGGGAATTAGAAATCCGGTTGTAACAACAGGTTCATTTGACGGAGTTCATATAGGACATAAGACAATACTTAACCGGCTCAGGCTTCTTGCAGAAAAATATGATGGCGAATCTGTTCTTATTACATTCGATCCTCATCCGAGAAAGGTTCTTTATCCTGATTCAGCCGGTAAAAACCTTAAACTGATAAATTCGCAGGAGGAGAAGCTTGAACTGCTCAGAAAGGCAGGGCTTGATAATCTGATAATAATAGAATTTACCAAGGAATTCAGCAAAATTACAAGCGAGGAATTTGTCAGGGATATACTTAAGGGAATACTTGGAGCAAAAGTAATCGTTGCGGGCTTTAACCATCATTTTGGATTTAACCAGGAAGGAGATTACAGGAAATTATGGTTGTGGCGTGAAAAATACAACTTTGAAGCTGAAGAGATACCTGAACAGGAGGTACAGCACGAAGCAGTAAGCTCTACAAAGATAAGAAAGGCAATAAGCGAGGGTTATATTCAGAGAGCAAACGCTTACCTCGATCATTACTATATCATTATGGGCAAACCTGAGTCTTACGGTTACGAAAACAGCCAATATCCCATCAAACTGTATAAGATACCTGTTAGTGATGAATCAAAACTTCTTCCTGCCCCTGGCATTTACGCAGTCTCAGCTGAGGCCGGACCTGTGCAGGCAAAATGCATGGCAATCATTAACCCCAAAAATGAGAATGAACAGGAAGTGCTTATACATATGATTGAGAAAGACTATCTCCCTTACGGCCTTACCGCCACACTCTACTTTCATAAGAAAATTCACGGGTCGATAGACCTGAATGATCATAAAACTTCGGCAATAAGGCTCAAAACAGCAAAGCGCGAAATTTCCGAGCTCATATATTGATTAGAATCATTTTAAATAAGCCGGTATTTTAGTATTTTTGTTATTTAATTAATTACTCGAAAAATGAGGTTCACACCTGAAAAATTAAGTATTCCGGATCTGAGGATGCAGCCGTTTATTGACCCTGATGAGATCTGGGATCTTATTAATAATACTAAGCCAGACAAGAGCCAGGTACGGGATGTTATATCAAAATCGCTTTCAAAAAAGCGTCTTACCCTGAAGGAGACAGCAGTACTGGTTAACGCCTCAGACCCTGATCTGATAGAAGAGATTAAGGAAGGAGCGCGGGAACTCAAAAAAAGGGTTTACGGAAACCGGATAGTGCTTTTCGCCCCTCTGTATATAGGTAATAAGTGCACCAATAACTGCCAGTACTGTGGCTTCAGGATTTCCAACAAGGAAGCGGTACGGAAAACTCTTACCGATGAAGAAATTATTAAGGAAGTTGAGGCGCTTGAAGATAATGGTCAGAAGAGACTAATTCTCGTTTACGGAGAGCATCCTGAATACTCTGCTGATTATATCGCCCATACAGTCAGACTTGTATACGGTATAAAGAAAGGCAATGGCGAGATCAGAAGAGTCAATATAAATGCCGCGCCGCTCGATATAGAAGGTTTCAGGAAAGTAGGAGAAGCCGGCATAGGAACTTATCAAATCTTCCAGGAGACTTACCATCCCGAAGCTTACAAATGGTACCATCTGGGTGGTAAAAAGAAGGATTATGCCTGGAGGCTTACCGCACTTGACAGGGCACAGGAGGCAGGTATTGATGACGTGGGCATCGGCGCACTGTTCGGCCTTTATGACTGGCGGTTTGAAGTGCTCGGACTGGTGCGTCATGCAAATCATCTTGAAGCCTGCTACAACGTAGGCCCTCATACCATTTCCTTCCCGCGTATAAAAGATGCACTCCAGCTTAAAATAAATCCGCAGTACCAGACAAACGATGATGAATTTGCGCGGCTGATTGCAATACTGAGACTTGCGGTGCCATATACCGGACTGATTCTTACTGCAAGAGAGGCTCCCGATTTAAGGAGAGAAGTGATGCAGTACGGCGTTTCACAGATTGACGGCGGAACCAAACTGGAACTGGGATCCTACTCCGAATCAAAAAATGAAGAACAGAATCTGAACCGCGAACAGTTCAGAATCAATGACTCGCGTTCGCTCGGAGAAGTGATCGACGAACTGCTGACCCTCGATTACATCCCCTCTTTCTGCACTTCATGCTACAGGATGGGACGTACCGGAGAACATTTTATGGAGTTCTCAGTGCCGGGTTTTATCAAAAGATTCTGCACACCAAATGCTATCCTCACACTTTCCGAATACCTTTGTGATTATGCTACCGAAGAAATTGCAGAAAAGGGATGGAAGGTTGTTGAAAAGAACCTTGCAACTCTCGATACAAATGTGATGCAAAAGACACGTGAGAAAATAGAACGGATTAAGAAAGGAGAGAGGGATATTTATTTTTAGGCGGTAGACTGCAGGCTCAGAGCGCAGGGCACAGAGCACAGAGCATTTAAGGACCAGGAGACCATTAGACCAGTGGACTAAGAGACTGAGAGACTGAGAGACTGAGAGACTGAGAGACAAAGGGACTAAGAGACTTGAACGCGAAACGCGAAACACGAAACGCAAAACAATAAACCATTTCAACATGATCAGAGTCTTAGGAATCAAAATAATTGACAGAATAAAGGAGATCGGACTTACACAGGAAGTACTTTCAAAGTATTCGTCCATCATCACAACCAGGCTCGGTTTCCATGAGCTTACGAATGAAGTGTGCAGTCGTGAAGCGTATCTTATCTTGCATCTTTCTGATAATGAGACGGAAATCAAAAAGATGATTAATGAACTAAAGAATATCGGGGGAATTAACATTCAGGAAATGGTGTTTGACGGAAAACCATTTGTCAATTTCAGGGTTGAGGAGGGGGCTCTGAGAATACTTGGAATTCTGGCTGAAAAGAAAAATCCGGAAGCAATAAAAACCCTTCAGAAAACTCTTACTTCATACGGCTGTGTTATACGCACCAGACTTGGTGTGAACGAGGAGTTTTACGGCAATCCTGCCGGATTGATAATTCTCGAACTGATGGGTGATGAGATTCAGATGGATCTTCTTGAACGCGACCTGCATCACATACCCGGAGTTCACCTCAGAAAAATGGCATTTTAAGAATTTTCCTTCTTTATTGCAGAATCTGGCCGAAGAAGACGGCATTCATTAAGATTTTGCTTGTGCCGTATGTCATAGCTCTGAAATTTGTGTTGTCATAAATTGAGATAATCCTGTCTCCATGCACGCTTACAAAAGGTGTCTCTTTCAACCTGTTTATGTTTTCCTTTGAACAATAACCACTCAACAGTGGCGATGAAGTGTAAACGGCGGGATTATTATAGATGTTTTCCGTCTTTTTTACTGCGGTTGTGCCTGTTTTATAGACCGGGAGTTTGTCTCTTGTATAGCCAAAAAAGAGCGGATGGGTAATATCTATCCTGGCTTCAAATATTGATCCTGGTATTGAATGTATCTGCCTGTCGTCTGACCTGTTTGCCCACACTCCGGCCGAAGAGGTGTCTGAATATTGGGGAACAAACTGAATTTCAGCAAATTTATTTCTTGAGAGCCACGAATTTCCATTTTTGTATCCGATGATCACACCTCCCTGCCGGTTCCATGCTTTAAGATTTTCTATGCCGCTACTTCCTGTCTCAGGCGAGCCTGTGACTATAATGACATTATACCGGCTGAGGTTTAAGGATGAAATTCTCGATGGAGTTGTTATTGTTACCGGGATACCCATTTGCGTATCAAACAAATGCCATATTTCTCCGGCATCACTGCTGCTGCTTCCTTCACCTGCTATCATCAGAACCGACGGTTTCTGAAGTACCCTGAATGCACTACTGCCTAAATCTATACCTTGCGGAGTAAGGCCTGTACTCACAGCGTACACTTTTATCCGGCACTCCCTGGCTACCGAGTCAATGCATCTTTCAAGCATCTTGCCTTTTTGCGGCTGTCCGCCTGCAGGGATCATAACAGTACCATATCCGAATCTTTTTTTAACCGGTCCGTCATTTACTTCAAAACTCCTTGTGGCAACTCTTGCAATTATTCCTGCCTTCTGCAGGGAATACAGCGCTTTTGGAGCATTATAGTCTGTCCATTCAAAAAGATATGCATAGGCATCACCTGCGCCTTCTACGCCTCCTTTATTGAATGGAATTTCTTTTACCTCTGCACCTGTTGCACCATCCGCGTCCTTTGAGGAGGCGAGACCTGCATACTGTATGTTAAACGACATCGGAAGATTCCACGTCGAAACATCATAAAATGTCTTATCGGCAAATTCGGTTACAGGTTCAAACAGACTTCTGATAAACCTTATTTCAGGCTGGTTCAGAGGCACGATATACCCGGTTTCATCAGAAAAGGTAACACCATTTATCCGGATATCTTTTGCAAGTCTGAAGACTTTAATCTTGTGCTGAAGCAGAATCTTAATGAATTCAGCCACCCGGTTTTTGTCATCAGGTTCATCAAAAATGTATGCCTTTACGGGATGTTTTGCGGTCAAATCAGCGGCCTCCCTGTAAAACTGCCGTTGCGACTCAAGCAGTTTTTCTCTCATCTCCAGTCCGGCTTCAAGCGTTGATAGTGAAACTGTAAACTGATTTCTGATTGCAAAAGGAAATGAGAGAAGTCCGCCTGGCGTTTCTTTCAGGTGCCCTTTCACTCCTGCCTGCTCAAACAGAATACCTACAGATCCATGAATGTCGGGATAGGAGGATCCTTTGCCCACATAGAAGTCATCATAACTTTCTTCGGTATAATAGAGACTGCCAATCCGGTTGAGGTATTTTTCGTGGTATCTGCCAATCTCTTCTGTAAGCTGCTGGTTGTCTGCCGGCGTAAGCGGATTGTTTCTGGTCTTTATACCCGGCTGGAAAAAGAATGTTTCATTTGCCCCCATCTCATGATGGTCGGTATTGATATTTGGCTTCCATTTATGAAAAGCTTCAACTCTTCCTTTTGTCTCGGGATGCTGAAGCATTATATAATCACGGTTAAGGTCGAACCAGTAATGGTTTGTTCTTCCTCCGGGCCAGCTCTCGCTGAATTCCCATGAGGCAGGGTCAGGATTATTATTAAGGCTTCTGGTAAAATTGACCCATGTTGAGTGACGCTGCATTCCATCGGGATTCAGAGAGGGGTCAATTAAAATCACTGCATTCCTTAGAAGGTTTTCAATTTTGTCTCCCTCACCTGCCACAAGGTAATATGCAGTAAGCGCAGAGGCGTTCTGCGCACTCGATTCATTTCCATGCACACCGTATCCAAGTTTGATAAATACAGGCATCAACTTAATGTCCATTTTTTGGGATTTGGCAGGATCGCAGAGTTCCAGATGCTGTTGTCTGAGGTTTTCGAGGTTCTTAATATTTTCAGGAGAACTGATTATAAGATGACCCAAGGGTCTGTTTTCATAACTTTCTCCATACTCTTCCCATACTGCCCTGTCAGATATGCGGGCCAGTTCAAGCATATAAAAATAGAGTTTATCGTGGGAAAGATGCCACTCGCCAACCTCATGTCCGAAGAATTGCTTCGGCCGGGGAATCATCTTGTTATATGATACATCATCAGGAAGGTAGTATTCAAGGTTTATCTGTGAATTAGTTAACAATGAAAAACTTAACAGTATTGCCGGTATCAAAGTCTTTTTCATGGATGAAATGGTATTTTGAAAAACAAATGAATTATTATTTACTGGTCTTCTGGTCTTCTGGTCTTCTGGTCCAGCACTACTGACTGCACGACTGCACAACTGCACGACTAAACTATAAACTCCAGCCTTTCCTTCTTCTCTCATAATGCTTCGAATCACCCCAGTCGCCGTAAATAATCTCGTGATCCACAAGACTTATTCTTGCTTCGAGACAATTGCGGCAATCTTCTTCCGAATCATCCGTGCATGGTTTGTTTTCGTACAACCTGTAACTGTCGCGGTATTTTCCGGGAGTAATATTTGGCATTATAATGTTTGCACCAGCCATCACGCCTTTTTCCCTTCCGATGGGGTCAATAGCCTGAAGTGCAGTGGCTGCAACAATGTTAATATCCTTCATCATGATTCTTATAATGGCAATCATCTTCAGGGCAAGGTCAAATCTCTTCACGGCTGGAATAAGCTTATCCGCGTATTCAATCAGAGGGGTGTCGGCATGTTCTATATAGGGGCCCATTCCGCACATGTCAATATCAAATTCTTGCATAAACAGAAGATCTCCTGCAAGATCATCCAGGGTCTGAAAAGGAAGTCCTATCATTACTCCTGTGCCTGTCATATAACCTATATCCTGCAGACTCTTAAGACAATCAAGTCTTCTCCGGAAGTCATGCATGCTGTTGTTAGGATGGATTTTGCGGTAGAGAGACTCATTTGAAGCTTCTATCCTCAGGAGATACCTGTGAGCGCCGGCTTCGTACCACCTCCTGTAGACTTCGGGTTCCTGCTCTCCCACTGAAAGAGTAATGCCAAGCCTTCCATCCGACAATTCTTTTATTTTATGAATCAGGGATTCTATGCGATCGGAAACAGTCTTGCTTTCAAGTTCGCCTGATTGCAGGGCTATTGAACCGTAATTATTATCAAATGCAAATTTTGCAGCTGCCAGTATCTCTTCGTCGCTAAGATTATACCTTTCAAGTTTCCTGTTGCCTTTTCTTATGCCGCAATAAAGACAATCCTTACTGCATATATTTGAGAATTCAATAAGACCTCTTAGCCAAACCCTTTTGCCGATGTATTTTTCCTTTACTTCAGATGCCTTCCTGAAAAGCATGATTCTATCTTCCCCTTCAGCAGAAAGAAGTCTGATTATCTCATCCTTCGTAAATTCTTCCTTTTCCAGTATCTCTTTTATCCCCATAACCATTCAACCTTTCAACCATTCAACCTTTCAACCTTTCAACCATTCAACCTTTCAACCTTTCAACCATTCAACCTTTCAACCATTCAACCTTTCAACCATTCAACCTTTCAACCATTCAACCCTTCAACCATTCAACCATTCAACCATTCAACCCTTCAGCCTACCGCCCACAGCCTACCGCCTTCTGCCTTCCGCCTTCTGCCTTCCGCCCACCGCCTTCAACCACAAATGTAGCTTTTTAACCAGTTCATGATGCCTTATAAAATAACATGACACTAATTTTGTTTATACCTGTTAATTTTTATTATATTGCTGACAGTAAAACAAAGGTGGAAGCTTTGAGGTTTATTGTTATCTCACAGATATTCTTATTTGTCGTTGCGCAGAACGTTGGGTATCTTAAGCGCTTTGCAGGGCTTTGAGGATTTACGGACATAAAGTTGCCTGAATCATTTTATTAACCTGCATTTATGATAAATGACAAACTGATAAATCCGGAAAGCATTGCAGTTATTGGAGGGTCGGATGACCTGTTCAAGCCGGGAGGAAGAATTCTCAGGAACATTATTGACGGCAGTTATCGCGGCAGTCTTTATGTGGTGAATCCTAACAGGGACAGGGTTCAGGGTGTGCCTTCATTCAGGGACCCTTCACAATTGCCTGTGGTTGATTTAGCAATTCTTGCCATACCTGCCAGGTCATGTCTTCCTGTTGTGGATATTCTTTTAAGAGAAAAGAATACGAAGGCTTTTATAATTATTTCAGCAGGTTTTAGTGAGTCAGGTGAAGAAGGAAAAAGATTAGAATCAGAGATAAAGGATCTTATATCAAAAGCCGGAGCATGTCTGATCGGGCCTAATTGTATTGGTGTAATAACACCTGCTTACAGCGGAGTATTCACCACGCCGGTTCCGGGTCTTGACAGCAGGGGATGTGATTTTGTGTCGGGTTCGGGAGCAACTGCAGTATTCATTTTTGAGTCTGCCATGCCCAAGGGGCTTACCTTTTCAAGTGTCTATTCTGTTGGCAACAGTGCTCAGACAGGGGTGGAGGAGGTACTCGAATACTGGGATAACACATTTGACCCGATTGCCAGTTCAACTATCAAGCTTATTTATGTTGAGAGCATTCGTGACCCTGACAAGCTTCTTCACCATGCATCATCTCTTATAAGAAAAGGATGCAGGATTGCAGCCATAAAAGCAGGCACGACAGAGGCAGGCTCACGTGCGGCTACTTCTCACACTGGTGCAATGGCATCTTCTGATTCAGCTGTGGAGGCACTTTTTCGCAAAGCCGGAATAGTGAGATGCTCGGGAAGGGAGGAGCTGACCACTGTTGCATCGGTTTTTATGCATAAGCCGCTGAAAGGAAAGAATATAGCTATCATTACCCATGCAGGAGGTCCGGCTGTAATGCTTGCTGATGCTCTTGCTGCCGGTGGAATGAATATTCCGGCAATAACCGGAAAGGATCATGAAACCCTGCTTTCAATGATGAACCCCGGTGCCTCTGCAGGCAACCCGATCGACCTGATGGCCACCGCTACCAATGAACAGCTTGACAACGTGATTGAGTATGTCGACAAAAAACTGCCGGGCATCGACGGCATGACTGTAATATTTGGAAGCAACGGCCTCAACGATATGACCGAAATATATGACCTGCTACACAGTAAACTTCTTAAATGCGACAAGCCTCTTTATCCTATCCTTCCTTCTATCTCAAGTTCGCGTAAAGAACTCCAGTATTTTCTCGATAAAGGACATGTTAATTTTCCTGACGAGGTGGTTTTGGGCCGTGCTCTTACAAAAATATTCAATACACCTTATCCGGCCGATGAGAAGATTTTCCTTGAAGGAGTCGATGTGCCTCAGATAAGAAGAATAATCGATAATGCAAAGCCGGGATACCTTGATCCGCCGGTTATCCAGCAACTGCTTAATGCAGCAAGTATTCCGATAGTGAGGGAGGCGGTAGTAACTACGC
>JABUEV010000061.1 GCA_013314865.1 Bacteroidales bacterium
GATTGACATCAGCCTGTTCTCTCTGCCGAACTGGTCATCCTGCAACGAATAGATTATATCGAACCCGCTGACCCAGCTTATTACCAGTAATGAAAACAATACCGGAAGTGTATGAAATTTGCCTGTTACTGAGATATATGCACCGACAGGAGCAAGACTCAAGCCAAGTCCCAGAATGAAATGGCAGAGCAAAGTGAATCTTTTTGTAAGACTGTAGCCCAGTATTATTGCCAGGGCAACAGGTGACAGAATCAGGGTGAGGCGGTTTATCAAGCCGGCAGATACTATAAAGAGAATGGAATTGATGACAACAAAAAATGTGGCTGACCTGACATCTATTTTACCTGACGGTATTTCCCTGGAGCTTGTCCTGGGGTTCAGAGCGTCATAATACCTGTCGGCGATGCGGTTAAATCCCATGGCCGCATTGCGGGCAAAAATCATACAAAGAACAACAAGAACAAGTATTTGCCAGCTGAAACTTTTTCCCCCTACCGTAACCCCTAAAGCAAAACCTGTGAATGCGAAAGGCATGGCAAAAACAGTGTGACTGAATTTTACCAGCGACAGGTAATCTTTTATTTTCAAACTCCCCTTGTTTGTCAATTAACAGAGTTTATTCTGAACTGTGAAACACTGATTTTATCTCTGAAAATAGTTGCATTACCTGATTTTAGCTCCCAGTTCCGATTCAAAAACCCTTATGAGATTATTCATTACCTTATCTATGTCTTTATCGGTAAGTGTTTTACGGTCATCCCTGAGAATGAAGCTGACTGCATAGGATTTTTTATCTTTTCCAAGAGTTTCGCTTTCATAAACATCGAAAAGCTCGACATCTCTTAAAAGATTTTTTTCAGTTTTCAATGCCAGTTCACGTATCCTTGTAAACTTAACCTCCTTGTCTATAAGAAGGGCGAGGTCACGCCTTACCCAGGGATACTTCGGAAGTTCGCTGAACTGTATTTTGTTTTTGCCTGACAGCCGGAGCAGAAGGTCCATGTCTATATTACAGTAAAAGACATCCTGTTCCAGATCGAACATAGAAAGATATTTCCGGGAGATTTTACCGGCTTCAGCAAGAAGCTGGCTGTTAATGGAGTAAGTTACGGATTCGCTGAAATAAGATTTATTGCTTTCAGCGAGCGTCAATGAAAAGCCGTTTATTCCCAGTCTCGACAAAACCATTTCAGCCGCCGATCTGATATGGAAGAAATCAACCTTCCCCGGCTTGTTATTCCAGCTTTGCTTTCCTGAATTGCCTGTCAGAAATAATGCAAGGCTGAATCTCTCCTCGAAGTTTTCGGTAATTTCTGAAGTTTTTGCTCCTTTTTTCCTGAAATAGCAGTTCCCAAATTCATACATTTTAAGGTCGGTAACCTGCCGGTTTATATTTCTGGCTATTGATTGCAATCCTCCATGGAGGAGTGACTGCCTCATTACGTTAAGGTCTGAACTGAGAGGATTAGCAAGTCTGACAAGAGCATCGGGACTGAAATCGCTGTTGTCCTCGTACCATACGGCTGGATTCAGCGAGTTACACATTATTTCTGCAAATCCGTTTGATGAAAGAAGATCGGACAGGGTGTTTACCACCTTTTCCTTGTCAGGTTTTTCTATATACGACAGAGTTGAATTGACCTTGCTGTCAGTTTCAATATTGCTGTAGCCGTAAATCCTTAGAATTTCTTCAATTACATCTGCTTCCTTTTTAACATCAACCCGGTAGGCAGGTATCTCCAGCAGTATCTCCTGATCATTTTCCTTCAGGAAATTCATGTCAAGCAAATCGAGAATTTTCCTGACTTTCTCTCTTTCGATTTTTTTACCTATCAGCCTTTCTATATTCCTGAAATTGACTAAAACTTCCGCATTCCGGATTTTTTCAGGGTAAATGTCGATGACATCCGAGGATATTTCACCGCCTGCAATTTCCTTAATTAGCATCGCAGCTCTTTTAAGTGCCCATACAGTAATGTTGGGATCGGAGCCTCTTTCAAACCTGAATGAAGCATCAGTCTGAAGTCCGTGCCTGCGTGAAGTTTTTCGGATTGAAACCGGATTGAAGCATGCACTTTCAAGAAATATGTTTCTTGTTGATGAAGTTACTCCCGATTTAATGCCGCCGAAAACACCTGCGATACACATACCCTCTTTTTCATTGCATATCATTAAATCGCGCGAAGAAAGGCTTCTTTCTACACCGTCGAGTGTGACAAACCTGGTTTTGTCCGGAAGATTTCTGATTATTACCTTTCTTCCATCTATCATGTCTGCATCAAATGAATGCAGTGGCTGACCTATCTCACTCTGAACATAATTTGTAATGTCAACGACATTGTTTATGGGGTTAAGTCCGACTGCCCTCAGGCGGGTCTTCAGCCATTCAGGTGATTCAGAAACAGTTACATTGCTTATGGATAATCCCGAATATCTCCAGCAGTCAGCCTTGTTTTCTATTATTACCTCAAAAGGATTTTCATTGTTGTCGGGTCTGAAATTATCTACGGAAGGAAGCTTTGCCCTGGCTTCAGAATTCATGTTCAGATTCATATAGGCTGCAAGGTCGCGTGCTACTCCAAAATGCGATCCGCTGTCAATCCTGTTGGGAGTTAGACCAATTTCAAAAATATAATCCCTTGTGACTTTGAAATATTCGGATGCAGGAGTTCCGGGGACCGCACTTTCATCCAGTACCATGATACCCTCATGAGAATCACCCAGCCCCAGTTCATCTTCTGCACATATCATTCCTTCAGATAGTTCTCCCCTGATCTTTGATATTTTTATCTCAAGGCTTTCGTTACCTTTCGAAATAACTGTACCTGGAAGGGCTACCGGCACCTTTTGCCCTGCAGATACATTCGGCGCTCCGCAGACAATATGAAGTGGTTCAGATTTGCCCACGTCAACAGTGGTAACAAATAGTCTGTCGGCAGATGGGTGCCTTTGGCAAGTCAGAACATGACCTATAACAACACCTTTTAGTCCTCCCGGAACTGATTCCCACCATTCCGAGCCTTCAACTTCCAGCCCGATTCCTGTAAGTATTTCTGCTAGCTTTTCAGGTTCAGTTTCGATATTTAGATAATCCCTTATCCAGTTGTATGAGATTTTCATCTGTCAGTTACATTTCAAAAGTGCATATCAAGGTGCAAAAGTAAACAATTTAAAAAAAGTAATATGAATAATACCTGCTTTATTCAACAAAACCGGATTTGTCTATCTTTGCAGTTAAACAAAACTTCTATGGTGCTGGAAAGCAACGATAAACTGATCCTTCTGACCAATGATGACGGCTTGTATGCTGAAGGACTCAGAACACTGCTCAATATAATGGAAGAGTTTGGCAAAGTAGTTCTTGTATCAACCATTGAAAGTATGTCCGGTATGTCTCAGGCGCTTACCGTTAAGACGCCTTTGCGTGTCAAACTTCTTGAGGAGAATGAAAAACACAGGATCTATGCATGCAACGGAACTCCGACCGATAGTGTAAAACTAGCTATAAACCAGTTGCTTGAAAGAAAGCCTGACCGGGTTGTATCCGGAATTAACCATGGTGCTAACGCTTCTGTAAGTGTCCTTTATTCTGGCACAATGGCTGCAGCCATTGAAGGATGCCTGTACGGCATCAATTCTGTCGGATTTTCATTAAATGATTTTTCGCGAACGGCTGACTTTTCCCATTGCGGTAAGTACATTCGCATGGTAATGCAGGCAATAGACAGGGAACCTCTTCCGGAAGGTATCTGCCTGAATGTCAATATCCCGGCAAAACCCGAAAATGAAATAAAAGGGATTCTTGTGTGCCGCCAGGCGAAAGGAAGCTGGGTTGAAGAATTCCAGAAGCGAAAAGACCCGATGGGAAAGACATACTACTGGCTAACCGGAATATTCAATAACCATGAACCTGACGCAACGGATACTGATGAATGGGCACTTGCAAATAATTATGTGTCGGTAGTGCCTGTAACAGTCGATATGACGGCACACTGGTATATTGATAAGCTTAAAAGTACTTTTACTGAATGAGCCGACCGGATAAATTTGACAGAACAACTACCGGCGCCTTGGCAGGATTTATTCTCCCGATTCTAACAGGATTGTTGATTTACCTGTTCTCATCAAAAGGCCTTAGCCTGTCAGATTATTTCACTAAAATTGTTACGGCTGATATCATTACTCACATTATATCACTTAGTGTTTTGCCGAATATTCTAATCTTTCTGGTTTTCAACCGGCTCGACATGCTTAAAGCATCCCGAGGAGTAGTTGGCATAACACTTTTCTGGGCTATAATTGTTTTTGCAGTAAAATTTCTGGCATGAGGTATTTTATAATCGCAGGAGAAAAGTCAGGTGATCTTCACGGTTCCAATCTTATCAGGGAGCTTCACAGGACTGATCCTGATGCGGCTGTTTTCTGCTGGGGCGGCGACCTGATGCAGAAAGCCGGAGCTAAACTCCTTAAGCATTATGGAAAAACTTCTTTTATGGGATTCATGGCAGTTCTGAAAAACCTGCCAGCAATCACAAGAAATTTTAGTGAGTGTAAAAAACAACTGCTTGAGACCCGCCCTGACGTCGTTATTCTGATTGACTACCCCGGATTCAACCTGAGGATTGCCCGGTTCGCAAAAAAAGCAGGTTTCAAGGTGTTTTACTATATTTCGCCAAAACTCTGGGCTTGGAGGGAAGGCAGGGTTAAGAAAATAAAAAAGTATATCGACAGAATGTATATTATTTTTCCGTTCGAAGTCGAATTTTACAGAAAACATGGCATTGAAGCTCATTATTTCGGAAATCCTCTGGTGGACGAGATAGAAAAACAGACTTCTATGATTTCTGAATCAATAGGAAAAAAGAGTATACAGGACACTGACAGCAGGCCGGTCATTGCACTTCTGGCCGGAAGCAGGAGACACGAAGTTGAACTGGTTCTGCCGCGCATGCTTGAGGTAGTGAATCAATTCCCCGAATATCAGTTTGTTATTGCCGGCGTCAGTACCCTTCCGGAAGATCTGTATAAAAATATCACAGGCGAAATACCTGTAAAGCTGGTAATCGACAGAACTTATGAAGTCCTGGCAAATTCTACCGCTGCTCTCGTTACCTCGGGTACTGCTACACTCGAAACAGCATTAATGAATGTTCCTCAGGTCGTATGTTATAAGGGCGATTTCATCTCAATGCTTATCGCCTGGCTGGTGATAAGGGTTGATTATATCTCACTTGTAAATCTTATAATGGGTAAAGAGGTTGTAAAAGAGCTTGTCCAGTATTCCCTCAATAAAAAGAACCTGGCAAAAGAGCTGTTGTCAATCCTGCCCGGCAGTCCGGGAAGAGAAAAAATGCTTTCTGATTATGCCATGCTCAGGGAAAAACTTGGCAAACCTGGTGCCTCTTACAAAGTAGCGGAAGATATTGTCAAAAACTTGATCTGACACAAACAGTTACTAATATATAAATGACGCCTGGAAAGTATAAAATACTGAAATTAGTAATATTATTTATTTTCCTTCTTCAGAATTTTTTGACCGGACAGATATGGGTGAGGCTCCTTTCAGACAGCAGTCCGGAATCGGTAATTTTCACAGTTGATGAAGGCAATTACGAAATTCGGTTTTTCGACGGCGAATCCATATCACTTGAAAGGCATGAACCTGTAGTAATTACCCGGTATAACGGCAGAATAGCTGTAAGGACAAGAAGCATGACAGGGTCTTTATGTGATTCTGTAATTTTCAAAGGGGTTACCGGCAGGGATATTTTTTCACTCAGGCTTACCGGTCAGAATCCTGTAAGGAGACTTTACAGCGGAGATCTTTTCTGTTCATCCGATCTGGGCACCATTATGTTAATAAATACATGTGACGTTGAGGATTACATTGCAGGTGTTGTGAGGACGGAAAGTGGTGCGGGAAGGAATATTGAATACACCAAAACTCAGGCATTGCTGGTTAGGACATACATGTACAAGTACATGTACAGGCATACTATGGACGGGTATAATCTTTGTGACCTGACACATTGCCAGGCATTTAACGGCATAACTGACGATCCGGTTATTTTAAGGGCAGCCCGCGAAACCAAAGGCCTGGTTATCCTCGACAGCAACAAGATTCCCGTAATTTCGGCATTTCATTCAAACTGCGGCGGAGAGACTGCTCAGCCCCGGGATGTATGGCTGTCAAATCATCCTTACCTTACAAATGTAAGGGATCCTTACTGCACTTCATCCAGAAGCGCCTCGTGGCACAGGACTATACCCCTGAGTGAATGGATTGACAATCTCAGAAAACATGGTCTCAAAGCTGACTTATCAGATCCCTCTGTTCTGAATTTTTCTCAGCTGACCAGGATGTCGGATTACAGGGTCGGCAATTTTACAATTCCTCTCAGAATTTTAAGAGACGATTTCAAACTTCGTTCCACTTTTTTTTCTGTCACTGCCGACCACAGCAAGGTTCTGCTTAAAGGCCGGGGATATGGACACGGAGTCGGACTTTGCCAGGAGGGAGCAATGGTTATGGCTTCCAGGGGATTTAACTTCAGACAGATAATTGAGTTTTATTATACAGGCGTCCTTATTACAGACATCAAAAATGCACGCGATGAACATGGAAGGCCGTTTCCTCTGATTGAAAAGTAAATTGTTTAAATTTGTCAATTTGCCTAAGGTTATGTTGCCAATATTCAGAAAAGAGATAGCAGGTTTCTTCAGCAGCTTTACAGGATATATGGTAATCATTGTTTTCCTTCTCATAAACAGCCTTTTTATGTGGGTGTTTCCGGGAGAATGGAATATACTTGACAGTGGTTATGCCGGACTTGAAACATTGTTCTTTCTTTCCCCGTGGGTTTTTCTTTTCCTGGTTCCTGCAGTCACAATGAAAATGTTTGCAGAAGAAAAACGTACCGGAACCATCGAACTTATTTATTCCAAACCTGTGACTGAAAGAGGAATCGTCTATGGCAAATTTCTCGCTTCAGTAGTTCTGATCCTGCTTGCCTTACTGCCAGGCATTATCTATTATTTTTCAGTTTATGCACTGGGGGAGACACCCGGCAATCTTGACAAGGGCGGTACATGGGGAGCCTTTACCGGACTGTTTTTTCTTGCCTCGGTCTATGTAGCCGCCGGACTATTCTCCTCATCAGTCACCGATAACCAGGTAGTGGCGTTTATTCTGGCTGTTCTGCTCTGTTTTTTTCTCTTTGCAGGTTTTGATTCAATTGCTTATCTGCCCGGGGTGAAAAAATTTGACGAATTTGTAATACGACTTGGCATAAATGAACATTACAAATCTATCAGCAGGGGGGTGATTGATATCCGCGACATCAGCTATTTTGCAGCATTGGTGATAATATTGAATGAAGCTACAGTACTTGTTCTGATATCACGTTTCTGGAAAAAAAGAAGCTGAATATGGCAGAAAAGAATAATACAGAAAATATAAGGCTAAAGAGCTGGCTAAGATTCTTTTCCATTACGGCTACAGTCATCTTGCTGGCTGTTCTGAGTTCTTTCCTGAAGATAAGAATCGACCTGACGGAAGATAAAAGATATACGCTTTCCGAACCGACAAAAAAAATTCTTCACGGTCTGAAGAATGATATGTTTGTGCAGGTTTATCTTGAAGGAGAAATGCCGATCCCGTTTAAAAGACTGAAGCGCTCTGTCAATGATATTCTGGATGAATTCAGGATATCTTCCGGCCGGAAGATTGACTATGAATTTGTTAATCCTGCCAAAGGCAAAGACCTTGCCGAAAGGGAAGAATTTTTTCAGAGTCTTGCAGAAAAAGGACTGAATCCTGTAAATATAAGAGCGGGAGATGAAGAAGGCGGTTCAAGCCAGAAAATTATTTTTCCTGGAATGATAATCAATTACAACGGGGCAGAGGTGCCTGTCAATTTTCTAAGAAATAATCAGTCGGTCACCGCTGAAATGAATCTTCTCCATTCGATAGAAGGACTTGAGTATGAGATGATTCAGACTATTTACACCCTTACTGCCGATACTGTTTATAAAGTTGCCTTTATTGAAGGTCATAATGAGAAATCAGAAGTTGAGGTTGCAGATCTGACCCTTAATCTTGCCCGTTATTTCACAATCGACAGGGGTGTTATAGGAGGAAAGCCCGGAGTTCTTGATGATTATACTGCAGTAGTAATTGCCGGTCCGGAGTCAGAATTCAGCGAAGCTGATAAATTCGTGCTCGACCAGTATATAATGAAGGGAGGAAGGGTGTTATGGCTTATTGAGGAGGTTGCTGTGAATACAGACAGTCTTGTTTACGGAGAGACAGTGGCCCTTTACCGCCCGCTTAACCTGCAGGACATGCTGTTCAGGTACGGCGCCAGAGTTAATCCGGCTGTCGTTCAGGATATTGACTGCATGCTGATAGGACTGACTGTCATGAGTGGCGGTGTCCGCCAACAGGTCGTCCCTGCCCCATGGGTCTACTATCCTCTGCTTACACCTTCACCAGACCATCCTATTACACGAAACATAAACAAGGTGAAGGGAGAATTTGTAAACTATATTGATACCGTGGGCCTCGATAAAAACATCACCAAGAAAATACTTCTCAGGACATCCGCCTATTCGAGAACTCTTAATCCTCCTCTGCTGATATCTCTTAAAGAAGCTGAAATAGCTCCCGAAGAGAAAGATTTCAACATGTCAGGCCTCCCGGTGGCTGTACTGCTCGAAGGAAAATTCCCTTCAGCATTCAGAAACAGAATTACTTCAAGCCTTGTGCCGGATAAAAATTTTAATGTCAGAACCGAAAGCGTTCCTGGCAAAATGATTGTCATTGCTGACGGAGATATAATCCGCAACGAAGTCAGACGATCAGGAACAGAAGAGATCCCATATCCGCTTGGCCTCGACAGATATACTGGTCAGATGTTTGGCAACAGGGATTTTCTGATAAACTGTCTGAATTATCTCGCCGATGATATCGGACTAATGGAACTGAGAGCGCGAGAACTGAAACTTCGCCTGCTTGATAAGTCAAGAATAAAATCAGAACGGCTGAAATGGCAGATTGTCAATGTAGCCGGCCCGGCTGTAATTGTATTGCTTGCCGGACTCATTTATTCGGTTGTCAGGAAGCGATTATATACCCGCCGCTGAAGATGCTTAGACCATACCTGAAATATTTAATACCGGTCCTGGTACTGATGATAATACTTCTTGCCGTAATGACAGGCAGGTCACCCTTCGGCCGTAAAAACAGCTCGTTTGCGGTTAAGCCGGGAAGTGAAATAACCAGGATAGAGCTTCTTGAAGGAGAAAAGAAACTGACTCTCGAAAAGAAAGAAGACGAATGGCTGGTAAACGGTAAAGAACAGGCTAGAAAAAACAGGATTATTCTCATTCTTGACGTACTGAATGAGATGAAAATAAAGTCTCCTGTTTCAAAAGAACTGTTCAAACAAGAAATTGCGGACAAAGGTATTGAGCCAGTCAGAGTCAGGGTTTTCCAGGGAAGGCGACTGCTGAAATCATTCCTTGTATTCAAAACATCTTCAAATTCGTTTGGAAACATAATGAAAATCAGGGAGATGTCGAAGCCGTTTATCATGAATCTTCCAGGGACTGACCGGGAAATTGGCTCACTT
>JABUEV010000062.1 GCA_013314865.1 Bacteroidales bacterium
TTGATCCACGGTATTCAGCCGCTGTAACAATATAACCCTGGGATATCATTTCCCTTACGATATGTGTGTAATATGTATCGAAGTTGGCATGGACACCTCCATGCGGAAATACAAGCAGAGGATATTTGCCTGAAGGATCAGCATTTTTAGGTATAAATATATATGACCAGAACTTAACCGGATTTCCTGCCCCCTGTCCGGTCGGATTTTTTTCCACTGCTAGAGGAGGTCCTGTGATATATACCTTGTCAATCCATGCGATGTCACCTACTTTGTTGTACCAGTATACATCGTCTATTTTCTTTTCGAGGATATCGAAACGATGACTCATTTCTTGAAGATCTGAGCTGACGGATTCTATTGCTTTCAATAGTTCTGCAGTTCCCGGCTGAGATTTTGTTTTCGGAATAAGGCAGAACAATATTACGCCTGATAATAAACCAGCAAGTACAGATTTTCTCATAGCTATATTTTTTAAACCATTCAACCCTTAAACCCTAAACGCGAAACGCGAAACGCGAAACCCGAAACGCTAAACGCTTAACGGTTAACGCTTAATGCTTAATGCTTAACGCTTAAACCCTTATCCTTCCTTCAAACACACAAACTGCCGGTCCTGACAGCCAAATATCAGATATTATGTCCCCGTCGACTCTGAAATCGACATTCAGATTACCCCCTCTGGTTCTTACATTTACAGGACTACTGACAAAATGACCGGATAGGACTGCAGATATGGCAGATGCTGTTACTCCGGTGCCGCATGACAAAGTCTCGTCTTCAACGCCTCTTTCATAGGTTCTAACGTAGATAGAAGAGCGGTGCAATTCTACAAAATTTACGTTTGTTCCCTGAGGTTCAAAATCCTTTGACCATCTTATTTTACGCCCTTCCTCAAAAACATCAACAGTGTCTGCGTTTTTTGTGAAGATTACATAATGTGGTGAGCCTGTATCAATAAAATGATTGCCATTTATTGTACGTATATTTTTAACATCATTCATACGTAGCATCACATTTTCATCTTCGATAACTGCCTGATGCGGACCGTCGGATGCGAGGAATCTTTGTGTTTTGCCGGCAATTCCATTCCTGAAGGCAAAATCAGCGGCACATCTTCCACCATTTCCGCACATTGTGCTTTCAAATCCGTCAGCATTGAAATAGCGCATTCTGAAATCATAATCGGGATGCTTATTGATGAGAATGAGTCCGTCGGCTCCGATTCCAAACCTGCGCCGACATAAATTGCTGATCAATTCATGGTTTTCCGGATTAAATATTTCAGGCCGGTTGTCTATTATAATGAAATCATTTCCGGTACCCTGATATTTGTTAAATGTTATTATCATCAGTGTTAAAGTGTTGTTAAATCTTTAATTGTTAATTATTTTAATCAAAAAATGTATGAATTTTGAAGAACAAAATTCCGTAATACAGGTTGTAAAGATATGAATCTTTTGTCAAGGCATAATATTTGATAATGAGGGTCGCAGTCATAAAACAGGTATAACTTAAAAACTATAAAGATATGAAGGTAAGGAATTTATTGGCAGGGTTACTGATGGCTGTGGCAGGGGCAGCCATAGCACTGTTTGCATATACTAAACTCATCGGCAACAAGGACTCAGGAATGTTGTCAGGCGACAGTTCAAAGGTTGAGATAACAGGGGGCACTCCTTATCTCACTTCACTGGTCATGCAAAGGCAGGATCCGGTTGATCTGAGGTATGCTGCCGAGCAGACAGTTCATGCAGTTGTGCATGTCCGTACAAAGTCAGTTGTAGGGGCAGAACCTGTAAATCCCATTCTCGAATGGTTCTATGGGGAAAGGTATTCTTCAAGACCTCGTGAAGTGCAGGGTTTTGGCTCCGGGGTGATAATCTCGGCTGACGGATATATAATTACAAATGATCATGTTATTGATGAGGCTGAAAATGTTGAAGTTAAGCTGAATGATAACAGGATTTTCCAGGCCCAGATTGTTGGCCAGGATCCAAGCACTGATATTGCATTACTCAAAATCAAGGCTGAAAACCTTCCATATATTAAATATGGTAATTCTGATGATCTGAAGCTTGGAGAATGGGTTCTTGCGGTAGGCAATCCATTCAATCTGACTTCTACCGTTACGGCAGGTATAGTAAGTGCAAAAGGCAGGAGCCTGGGCATTCTTGACAACGAATACAGGATTGAATCATTCATACAGACCGATGCTGCTCTTAACATGGGGAACAGCGGAGGTGCCCTGGTTAACACAAGAGGCGAACTGGTTGGAATTACTTCAGCAATTATCTCACCCAGCGGAGCTTATGCAGGAAACTCCTTTGCCATTCCTATTAACATTGTGAGGAAGGTAGTGGACGATCTCAGGGAATTTGGCACTGTTCAGAGAGCTATTATGGGAGTCACTATACAGGATGTTACTGCTGAAGATGCTGAGAAACAAAAGCTCAGTGAAATAAGAGGTGCAGTTATTAAGGGAGTCAATGAAGGCGGGTCAGCCAAAGAAGCCGGACTTAAGGAAGATGATATTATACTCAGGGTTAATGATGTAAACATCAACTCAAGTGCCGAGCTTCAGGAGCAGATAGGAAAATTCCGTCCGGGTGACAAAGTGAATATTACCTATGTGAGAAACGGCAAACAAAATACAGTTCCCATTGTTCTTAAAAACATCGAAGGAACAACAAAAACAGTAACTGCAAGTTCTACATCAGGATGGGCTATGGGAGCAAGGCTAGAACCTCTGAGCAATTCGGAAAGAAATTCTCTCAAGGTGGACCATGGTGTTAAAATTGCAGAACTGAATGACGGACTCCTCAAAGATATAGGAATGAGAAAAGGCTATATCATCCTGAGCATAAACGGAAAGAAAGTCAATAATGCATCAGATGTTCGTGAAGCGAGCAGTAACGAGAAAAGTATAAAATCAATTGAGGGAGTTCAGTCAAACGGCACATACTTCAGTTATTCCTTCCGCAACTAATTAAGTTGATTATATAAAATGTTGTAATACAGGAGATTGATATATATCAATCTCCTGTTTGCAACAAAATCGAATTTATTTTGTTATTATTTTAAATTGTAGTATCTTTGCGAAAATTTTTTCGGAGGCAGAATGAGACAGCTAAAGATTACCAAATCCATAACAAACAGGGAAAGTGCATCGCTTGACAAGTATTTGCAGGAGATTGGTAAGGAAGAGTTGATATCGGTTGAAGAAGAAGTAGAACTGGCACAGAGGATAAAGAAGGGAGACAGGGCTGCTCTTGAAAAACTCACGAAGGCAAATCTGAGATTTGTGGTTTCAGTTGCCAAGCAATATCAGAATCAGGGACTTAGTCTTCCCGATCTCATAAATGAAGGAAATCTCGGACTTATCAAAGCTGCCGAGAAGTTTGATGAAACCAGGGGTTTTAAGTTTATTTCATACGCTGTATGGTGGATCAGGCAGTCCATACTTCAGGCTCTTGCGGAGCAGTCAAGAATAGTGCGTCTGCCCCTTAACCAGGTTGGTTCACTGAATAAAATCAACAAGGCATTTTCAAAGTTTGAACAGGAATACGAGCGCACACCTTCTCCCGAAGAGCTTGCAGATCTTCTTGAACTTCCCAAGGAAAAAGTAACGGATACTCTGAAAGTCAGCGGAAGGCACGTTTCGGTTGATGCTCCGTTCGTGGAGGGAGAAGACAACAGCCTTCTGGACGTCCTTGCCAATACTGATTCCCCTGTGGCCGACAAGCATCTTATGGATGAATCACTTTCAAGGGAAATTTACAGGGCACTTGCCACTCTTACTGAACGCGAGAGGGATATTATAAGATATTTCTTTGGAATTGGCTGTCAGGAAATGACGCTGGAAGAAATAGGAGAGAAGTTTGGCCTTACCCGTGAAAGGGTTCGTCAGATAAAGGAAAAAGCCATTAGAAGGCTCAGACATACTTCCAGAAGCAAGCTTCTTAAGGGTTATTTGGGATAGTAATAAAATTTTTTAAATAATGAGGGTGCAGTAAAAAGCACCCTTTTTTTTTACCAAAATAAAAACAAGCCCCGGGGAGAAGCTTGTTTTTAAGTTATACCCGCATGAATGGTAATCGCGGGCAGGGGAAAATCTGTAAAAATTCTCTTTTATAATCCTGTTACCTTTATTGACTTCAGTATGCGAATATACTGATTAAGTGCATCTTTTCTGCATCCGAAACTGCACTAACCAACAGATTGGCCAATATATACAACTGATTATTCCTTACAGCTAACAGATACCGTTTCTTTCAGGATCCGGCTCCGGCATTTTTACCGAGAATCTCCATAAAAGCACTCTTGAAAGTATCCCCAAGGCTTGCCCTGTGGCCTTCCTCAAGGATTATTTCACCCTGGCGTGTATAACCTGCCACATAATCAAGATTTATAATAAAGGAGTGATGAACTCTCATAAAATTATTCTTCAGGAGCTTTTGTTCGTATTGCTTCAGGTTCTTTGTGCTGACTACCTTCCTTTTTCCTTTCAGAAAAAAATTTGTACAGTAGCCGTCGGCCTGACACATGATTATATCATTTATTTTCAGTACCTCAAAGCCTTTTGTGTGAGGTATTACCAGGGTTCTGGTTCCGCTTCCGGGTTCAGTCAGCTGTTTCATCAGGTGCCTGACAGCCTCACTGTACTCAATCTCCCTTGCGCTGTTTGATGCCTTGCTTATAGCATCCCTTAATTCATCTATCTTGACAGGTTTCAGAAGATAATCTACAGCATTAACCCTGAAAGCCTTGATTGCATATTCAGAGTATGCAGTCACAAAAATTATCCTGAAGTCAATTTTGTCAAACTTCCTTAACAAATCAAATCCCTGACCGTCTCCCATTGCAATGTCAAGGAAAATAAGGTCAGGTTTGAATTTGGTAATTGCTTTATACGCACTGCTGACTGATGCGGCTGTGGCAACAACTTTTACGCCTTCGCAAAATTCATGCAGGTAATTGCATAAAACCTCCCTTGAAGGTTTTTCATCGTCAATAACTATAGCTCTTAACACCTGAGTATTATATTTAGACTTTCCCCTGTAATAATCGTGTAAATATAGCGATCAGGATATTATGGTAACAATTCAACAATGGAAAATTTTTATTTTTTTCTGAAAGGAATTTCAACCAGTACGCGTGTGCCTGTCTCTTCCCTATCAGGATAAAGATCCGTGATCTCAAATTCAAAATTTTTCCCCGTCAGTTTGCTTAATAATCTTAATCTTTCAGCCACTATTGATATTCCCTTTGAAACATGATTTTCTCCCGGCATTCTCTTCTCTGATGCAAGATTCCGTCCTATGCCGTCATCTTCAATAATGCATTTCACCCTGTCATTCTCAGGAAGTTTAAATTTTACACTTATAAATCCCTTCCTGTTTTCGAGTGACCTTATACCATGCCATATTGCATTCTCAATAAAAGGCTGGACAAGTCCGGGTATAACTTCCATATTGCTGTAATTGACTTTTTCTTCTGTTACTATGCTGTAATCAAATTTATCACCAAAGCGCAGATGTTCAATCCTGATATAATCAATTAGCGATTTCAGTTCTGTTTCAAATGGAACATAGTTCCTGTCAAGATTTGCCAGGATGCTTCTTATAAGTCTTGAAAAATCAGCGATATAGCTATTAGCAGAAAGCTTGTCGTTATTTGAGATAAAATAATTAATTGAATTCAGGGAATTGAAGATGAAATGAGGATTCATCTGCCCTCTCAGGGCATTAAGCCTGAGCTCATCCTGTTTCATTCTTTCCTTTTGTCTTATATGCAGAATATATGCTATTAGGATAGTTGCAAGAATTGCTATCACGAATAGTGGAACGGCAATCCTGAAAAGTCGAGTCTGATAGAAATAGGGTTCTATTCTGATCTTCAATTCCCTGGAAGCTGACCATTGTCCGTTTCTGTCGGTGGCCTGAATCCGGAAAGTGTACCATCTCGGATCAAGATTTGAATAGCTGACACTGCGGTTGCGCCAGGTTGTTTCAGTCCACTTGTCTTCAACCCCTTCCAGCATATACCTGTAAATTGTTTTCTCAGAATTTGTAAAGTCAGAGGAAGAAAAATTTATCTGAAAATTGTTGTCACCCTTTGGCAGTGTCAGGGTATCGGCAGTGGTTAAAGGTTTGCTGAAGATCCTTGATTCTCCTGAAACTTTGAAATCTGTTAAAAGGATGCCTTGTTTGAAAAATGTATTTTGAAGTAACGCAACTGAATCGGGATAAAAGGACACTATCCCTCCTATGCCGCCCAGAAGAAATTCCCCGTCTTCTGCAACAAAGGCAGCATCGGAGTTAAATTCAGTTATATTCTGTCCGTCGCTTGAATCAAAAATCCTTATTAATCCTGTTTTGGGGTCAATTCTTGAAATGCCGCTGTTGGTTGAAACCCATATAAAGCCTGATTTGTCTTTCAGTATGCTGTATGTTGTGTTGTTGGACAGACCATTTGATGTATTAAAATACTTCTTTTCACCTGTTATAAGATTATAATTGCAGACTCCTCCTCCAAGCAGTGCAGCCCAGATATCATTTTTGTCCCCGAAGCAAATACTTTCGACATTGTATTCTTCTTCTGCAAGCTTTATAATATCATATTTCCCGTTTTTAGAATTAAATTTTACTACCTGACTGCCAATAAGACCGCCCCAGATATTCCCGTCATTATCCGGAACCAGACAGTAGATATTTTTCGGTACATCCGGAAGTCTGGCAAACAATACGGACCGTCGATCGGCCGGATAATATTTTATCAGTATATTGTTATGTGCAATAAACACTGTACTGTCAGTCCAGGGAAGTATTGTATGGCAATATTCAGCATCAGGGTGGTGCCTGATCAGTTTTTCTGAACTAAAATCATAAAACATCATCTCGCCAAGATAATACCCCAGCCACAGTCCGGTTTCAGTTGCCTTAATGGCTCTTAAGTGGCCTGCTTTGGGTGCTATTTCAGGAGCAAGCCTTCCTTTGACAGTCCATTTTCCCTCAGGATTAATAACATGGATATGGTCTCTTCCCCTTATGCCTGTCCAGATATATCCCTTACTGTCCTTGTAGATGGCATACACAGCCTCTGCGTTTTCAATACCTGATTCCTGCTGGTAATTTTTAAAAAACCGGGGAGTGATAATTATCCTTTTTAAACCTGTATACCCATGAGAAGAACTGAGACCAGAGATCCATATAAGATTTCGGCTTTGGACAAAACATGTCATTATTTCATTTACTTCCTCATCTTTGATTGTAAACACCTGTCTTGAAGAGGGGTCATAGATATGGAGAATACTGTTCCGGTCTCCCCATATTAAGATTCTGGTTGCAGGAAAATTGTAATCATTTAACATTCCATTAAACTCCCTGAAAACGCCATCTTTATCCTGCCTGTATAACCCGTCATATCTGAAAAGCCACCTCTCACCCCCGGGAGTCTCATAGAACTCAGACCATAATTTTGAATAGTAATCCCGGCGTATTAATTCAGATGCAGGTGCTACAGTATATTTCTCTTCAATGATCCATCCCTTTTCGTTATTGTAATTTGAATCTGTCTTTTTCAGCCGGTATAAAGTGTTATCGACTGTAATCCAGATAAGATCTTCATTTATAACTGACAGTGAATACTCTCCTCTCTCAATTCTTAGAGGTTTTTTGTCGGCTCCAATAATATTATAAGTTTCGGTTTTGCCTGTAGAAGCAATTCTTTTTGTTATTCTGTCCGGGTGAAACAGCCACAGGTTGTTTTTATAATCAGTTTTCAGAATAACTGCAATCTCCTGACCTGACAGGGTGGAAAGCTCGTTTATTATCTCAAATTTATCAGTTGTCTTATTATATCTCAATACATGTCCGATTTCGCTTAACACCCATATATTATCATCGCCATCAACACAAATGTCCCTGTATGCGAAATATGGCAGGGAAGTAGAGTCACCGGGAATGTGATAATAGTTTTTAAACTCATATCCGTCGAACCTGCTGATGCCATCCCAGGTTGCAATCCAAAGAAAACCGGAGCTGTCGGCAGTTATTGCTCTTATCTGGTTATTTGAAAGGCCGTCTCTTGTGGTGTATGTCCTTAGGTTAAGACTTTGCCCTCTGCAAGTCAAAATAGCCATGAACAGAGCTAAAGTTATATAAGCAATTCTCATCAAAAAATTCCTGCTTTGTCTGTGCATGTCAGTATCAAACCTTGTTAATCAGGAAGGGTTATTAAACCCTTCCACAAAAGAAACGAAAAAAAATAAGAAATCTTCAGGTTGTGTTAGTACCTTTGCCTGAAGTATGACATTTTTTGCAGGAGATGGAGTTTAAGCTTGTTTCGGATTTTGAACCCACAGGTGATCAGCCTGAGGCTATTCAACAGCTGGTGGACGGACTTAACAAGGGGGTGCCATATCAGACACTCCTTGGAGTTACCGGCTCAGGCAAGACTTTTACCATAGCAAATGTAATAGAGCAGGTTCAGAGGCCGGCGCTGGTTCTCAGCCATAACAAGACTCTTGCGGCACAGCTTTATGGGGAATTCAGACAGTTCTTCCCCGAAAACCGTGTGGAGTATTTTGTGTCTTATTATGATTATTACCAGCCTGAAGCCTACATTCCCGTGACGGATACGTATATAGAGAAGGATCTCTCGATCAATGAGGAGATTGAAAAGCTCAGGTTAAGTGCCACTTCAGCCCTTCTTTCAGGTAGGCGTGATGTAATTGTTGTCTCATCCATTTCATGTATTTACGGTATTGGAAATCCTGATGATTTTCATTCAAATACAGTTCACATAAGATCAGGACAAAGCATTACCAGGAACAGTTTTTTGAGGAAGCTGGTTGACAGTCTTTATTCAAGGAACGAGACAGAGTTCCGTCACGGAACATTCAGGGTAAGAGGGGATACCGTTGACATATTCCCTGCATATGCTGACATTGCTGTAAGGGTTGTATTCTTTGGCGACCTGATTGAGGAAATCGCTTCATTTGACCCTGTGAGTGGTCAAAGGCTGGAGATCCTGAACGAGTATATCCTTTATCCCGCCAATATTTTTGTCACTACAAGAGAAAGAATCAACCAGGCCATCAGCCAGATACAGGAAGACCTTGTGAAGCAGGTAGCCCATTTCATTGACATCGGGAAGAAGGAGGAAGCAAAAAGGCTTGAGCAGAGGGTGTTGTATGATCTGGAAATGATAAAGGAACTGGGTTATTGCAGCGGAATAGAGAATTATTCAAGGTACTTCGACGGAAGGAATCCCGGCACCCGGCCTTTCTGCCTGCTGGATTATTTCCCGGATGATTTTATAACCATAATTGACGAGAGTCATGCAAGCGTTCCGCAGATACGGGCAATGTATGGGGGAGACCATTCCAGAAAGCAGACTCTTGTGGAATATGGCTTCAGACTTCCTGCCGCCCTTGACAACAGACCCATGAGACTTGAAGAATTTGAAGCGTTGACCGGACAGACAATTTTTGTAAGCGCAACTCCGGCTGAATATGAGCTTGAAAAGAGTGAAGGTGTATTTGTCGACCAGGTAATCAGGCCGACAGGATTGCTGGATCCGCCTGTCGAAGTAAGGCCAAGCCTGAACCAGATAGATGAC
>JABUEV010000063.1 GCA_013314865.1 Bacteroidales bacterium
TTGTGTTCTCACCTATGGGGCCGGGCATTTATGATGTAAGGATAAAAGATGCAGGAGTCGATAATTGTGAGGTGATTTTAAATTCTTCCCTGAGGATAACTGAACCTGCTGAGTTAAGTGCTACAGTCCAGAGTACAAACATCACATGCAACGGAGCAAATAACGGTACTATTACTGTTTCTCTTCCAACAGGCGGTTACGGAACTTATGATTATTCAATTGACGGAGGATCGACCTGGCAGATGACCGGTCTGTTTACTGGCCTAAGGCCAGATACATACAATGTTCAGATCAGGGACAGGGCTCACCCGTTGTGTGTAAAAGTACTTAACAATGCACTGGTTATAAGTGAACCCGGACTTCTGACTGCAACCGTTACCAGCGCCAATATTACATGCTATGGAGCCAATAACGGCACAATTACTATCTCTTCCCCGGCCGGTGGTTACGGCAGGTATGAGTATAGTGTTGACGGAGGCGTAACATGGCAGTCATCAGGTCTCTTTACAGGTCTCGTGCCAGGTTCTTATAATGTTATGATAAGAGACGCTGATTATATCCAGTGCAGACAGGTTCTGGTTCCTTCCCTGCTTATTGAGGAGCCCGAAGCACTCTCGGCATCTCTGTCCAGTACAAATATCACATGCTTTAACTCCGCAGACGGAACTATAACTATTTCATCACCTTCCGGAGGATCCGGTTCATACGAGTACACAATTGACGGAGGAACTTCATGGCATCCGGATGGAAACTTCACATCACTCACTCCGGGATTTTACAATGTCCAGATGCGGGATCAGTTAAATCCCGGATGTATACGTGTACTTAACAGTTCATTGAGAATCACCGAACCGGCAATCCTGAATGCCACGGTATCAAAATTTGACATCACCTGTTTTGGCGGAAATAACGGAAGGATACTTTTAACACTTCCATCTGGCGGTTCCGGAAACTATGAATACAGAATTAACCTTACCTCCGCATGGCAGACATCCGGGGACTTTACCGGACTAGGCCCGGGAGAATACGTTGTACAGATCAGAGATGCTGTAAATACAGGATGCATAAGAACACTTAATCCGAATCTTACAATAAATGAACCAGCTCAGTTAAGTGCCACGGTTGAATTTACCAATATAACCTGTTACGGGGCTAATAACGGAACTATAAGCATTACAAATCCTGCCGGAGGTTACGGCACATACCAGTATTCAATAGACGGAACGCAGTGGTTCAGTTCAGGATATTTCACATCACTTTCGGCAAGCACATATAACGTCCGGATTCGTGATGCTGCTAATCCGGCATGTTTTGCAGTTTTAACTGAACTTGATATAGAGGAACCTGAAGAACTTAACGCGACTGTTGAAAGCACCAATATTACCTGCTTTGGCAGAGGAGACGGCACTATAACTATTTCTGATCCTGAAGGCGGGTACGGCAGATATGAATTCACCATCAACGGCGGCGGGTCATGGCAGAGTGACGGTACCTACACTGGTCTTGGGCCAGGGAACTATAATGTTCAGATGAGAGATGCAGACCAGCCTGGGTGTATCAGGATTCTCAACAATTCCCTCAGGATCACACAGCCCGAAATGTTGAGAGCAACAGTCATCAAAACTGACGTCTCCTGCAGCGGCAACAATGACGGAACAATCACTATCTCCTCTCCTTCAGGAGGCAGTGGAAATTACCAGTACTCAATTGACGGAGGGCAGTCATGGCAGGATTCAGGTGATTATACCGGAAGAATTCCCGGAACTTATGATGTAAGGATACGGGATGCAATGAACATGAATTGCTATGTAATACTCAATCCCGGTCTCATGATAACAGAGCCTTTAGTGCTGACTATGAGCACATCAGGTGATGTTACGCTCGACTGCAATGGTGACCATGACGGTACGGGGACCTTCTATGCATACGGCGGTACAATGCCATATTATTTTGAAGTTGTTTCAAACTCAACCGGAGGTTTGGTTCCGCCTGCAGTATTCAACTCACTTTTATTCTACAATGCCGGAGCCGGTTCGATAACGGTCAGGGTGACCGACAACAACGGATGCACAGCTGAGGCAACCATCAATATAAGCCAGCCTGATGCTCTCACTCCCGGGACTATCGGTCAGGATCAGCAGATATGCTATGGAGGAACTCCATCACCAATCAATGAACTGACACCAGCTTCCGGAGGTCCGGGTAGTTATCGCTACCAGTGGCAGTATTCGGCTGACCCTGGCGGACCTTTCATGAACATTCCTTATGCAAATGAAAAAGATTATACGCCGCCGGCATCAGCCAGCTATACCTTCTATTATAGAAGAATGGTGACATCGGGTGTGTGCCTGCCTGATTACAGCAATGTAGTGGAAGTAAAGGTGAATCCTCTTCCAATAGCCGTACTTTCAGGAGGTGAAATAATCTGCCCGGGAGAAAGCGCTTTCCTTAGAGTTAATATGCTGTCAGGCGCAGGTCCGTTTACTGTTGAGATTGAAGGCCACGGAATTGTGACAGGTTACAATAGCGGCGACCCGATAGAGGTCAGACCTGCTTCAACGACTACCTACAGGCTGGTCAGGGTGACAGATTCCAATAACTGCACTGTTGTTGCTCCTTCTGCAAGTCTTAACGGCTCAGCCACTATTACGGTAAGCCAGCTTCCTGTCATAAGATCCATTACTCCCTCCCAGTCTGTCTGTGAATATACTATGGTACGTATCAGCGTGATTACAGATGGTACAAATCTTGAATACCGCTGGTACGTGGATGATGGAAGCGGTCCTGTGGCAATATCTGACGGCGGAACCTATTATGGATCTATAACGCCCGACCTTACAATCCTGAGTACTACAAGAGAACTTAACGGTAACCGGTATTATGCGGTGGTGTCGGGCTGCGGGGTAAGTGTAACATCTGAAATTTCGGAACTGACGGTTAACACACCGGCAGAAATAACTCTTGCACCATCAGACATTACAATTTGTACAGGACAGAACGCTGTCTTTGAGGCTGATGCAAGCGGTTCTTCCCTCTCGTGGCAGTGGTATGTGAATATGGGCTCAGGTTTTGTGCCTGCTACTGATAATTCATACATAAGCGGATCACGTACCAGAATTCTTACAGTTACAAATGCCCAGTCATCGTTCAATAACTGGGTCTTCAGGGCTGTTGCAACCGGAATCTGCGGTGCACCGGCAGGTACCAATCTTGCAATTCTAAAGGTTATCAGTCCTCCGGCAGTGACAGTAAATCCGGTCTCAGTTCCGGTCTGTGAGAACGGATCTGTCACATTCAATGCAAACGGAACCGGGTACCAGTCAATGCGCTGGCAGGTACTGCAGGCAGGCAACTGGACAGACCTGAGTGACGATCAGACATACATTGGTACAAACACCCAACTGCTGGCAATAATGAACGCCAGTCTGGCTATGAATGGCAACCAGTACCGCCTGGCCCTGATCGGAGCCTGTGCCACAACCTGGTCAAATCCTGCAACATTGACCGTAAACGCCAATCCTGTGGTTGATTTTTCAGCCATCAGCCCAATAAATGCCTGCGGAGGGGTTCCTGTTGTCCTTGACGGAAATCCTTCAGGCGGATCCGGAACATACAACCAGCACAGGTGGACAGGCGATATCGGGCCGTTAAGCAGTTATATCGTGCAATCACCAACATTTAATTCCGTGATCCCGGGTGAGTTTAACCTGAATTACAGGGTAACTGACAGCAATGGATGCAGTGGCAATGGAGATGTTAAGGTAATAGTAGACAGTCCGTCAGCGCAGTTTACACAGGACGTAACATTCGGATGCACACCTTTGCAGGTCACATTCTCAAAAGATATGAGCGGATATACCAGTTGGGAGTGGAACTTTGGTGACGGTTCACCGGTAGATCAGGTCTCTCAGAATCCTGTTCATACTTTTGTAAGTACGCAACCCGGCTCAATCGAATTCTTCGAAGTCAGACTCAGGGTAGAGACAGCAGGAGGATGTACTGATGAGTACTCATCCTTCGTTACGATTTATCCGGCAGTGGATGCTTCATTCACGCCTGATGCCGCTGTTATTTGCAGTGGTGACATTGTTACATTCACCGCTTCACCGGGTGCCGGCCGCTACTTCTGGGATTATGGAGACAATGTGAGAGGATATGGAATGCATTCCGTAACACACCTTTATACAAACTATACAACTGAACCGTTAGAGGTGACTGTAAGTCTTACAACAACGTCATTCTTTAACTGTACTGACACAAAGACTTACAACATTACAGTCATGCCCGTGCCTGTTCCGCAGTTTACAGCTGACCCGGTTCTTCAGGTGTTTACCCCTCCGGGAAGTCAGGTCACTTTCACCAATCAGACCAATACAGGTAACTGGACATGGTTGTGGAAGTTCGGTGACAATACTACTTCAACTGAAATGAATCCGGTTCACACTTACCGTGATGTCGGTACCTATTATATAACACTTATTGCAGGAAACCAGTATTGTTCCGACAGTATTATGCACTATGTCAATCTGGTGCCGCCTGCACCGGTTGCAAACTTCGATTCCATACCATCAGGTTGTGCACCTTTGGCTGTAACTTTCAACAATACATCCCTGAATACTGATGTTCCGGGAACTGAATACAGGTGGTATTTTGGCGACGGCAGTACTTCAACAGCGAAGAGTCCGACCTATACATACGTCACTCCGGGTGATTACAAGGTTGAGCTTATTGTAACCGGTCCTGGAGGAACATCCAGAAAGAACCAGATGGTGCACGCTTATCCTTCTCCGAGGGCTTACTTTGAAGTCGCACCAAGTTTCGTCTATGTAAACGATGAAAGCGTCAGGTGCTTCAATCTCTCAACGGGTGCCGACTCATATCTGTGGGAGTTTGGAGACGGTGATACATCCACCCTTAAGGAGCCATATCACAAGTACATGCTTGAAGGGGTGTATGACATCACATTGTGGGCTTACTCAAACAATGGCTGCAGTGACATGTACAAACTTTCACCTGCAGTGACAGTTGAGCCTCTTGGTGAACTGCGCTTCCCGAGTGTATTCACGCCTAACAAGGACGGTCCGATTGAAAGGACTGACCTGCCGACAGGCGGGGTGGAAGTTGACCAGTTCTTCTATCCTCCGATCAGGCAGAGAGTTCTGGAGTATAAGCTTCAGATTTTCAACAGATGGGGAGTTCTGATCTTCGAGAGTGACAATATAAATGTACCCTGGAACGGATATTATAATAATGAATTATGTCCGCAGGGAGTATATGTATGGTATGTTGAAGGAAAATTTGCAGACGGCAAGCCATTCAAGATGGTAGGTAATGTGACGCTGCTGCATTAAGGAGGCAGAAGGCAGTAGGCGGTAGGCGGAAGGCAGTGGGCGGCAGGCAGTAGGCAGTAGGTAATAATGCTCAGAGCTCAGAGCACAGAGCACAGGGTCAGGGGTCAAGGGTTAAGGTGAAAGAAAAGTCCGCAATCCGAAATCCGAAATCCGAAATTTTAAGCCCGTTGAAAGACGGGCTTTTTTATTTTCAATCATCCTGATTTCAGCTTTTTAAAGGCCTGTTCGTCTAATACCTCAAAAAAATAAAAAATATGTTGTAAAACATATAATGAAATAAAAAATCTGTCCCCGGGGCATTTTAATATTGATACTGCAATACAGTTCAATTTAACGGAGAAAAGGCAAAAAAAGCAATTATACATGTGGAATGATCTATATGTCGAACTGCATTAAACCTCGTGCCTATGAAACATTGCTGAAGTTAAACTGCCTGCGGAGAAAATTCAGTCGGGTTCCGCAGGAAATATTGAAAAATCCTGGCTGAAAGAAGGAAAAATAATGGAAGGGCTTATAACCCGAATGTTTAACCCAAAAACTGATTTATGAAAATGAGGTACATTAAATACTTTGTTATTGGATTGCTTGTACTGGCCGGTTGTGAAAAATTTGAGCCGGGAGTACAGACTCAGTCTGATGGAATTGCCAAAAGATCTCTGGACCAGACGGAACAGGTGTTAAAGGCAAATCTTGAGCAGACTGCCAGGATTGTAGCAGGTTTGGTCGATGAACCTTTAATAATGGATGAGCTGACACTCATTTCAGAAGAAGGAAGGTCGATGTACAGTTTAAGTTTCAATGATCTGATTGATAATCCCAAAGGCATTGGAGACTCTTTCAGGAATTTAAGAAGCAGATTTCTGGATGAGTGTGAAAAACAGGGTGACACAAAAGGATATGGAGATCTTGTTAATTATCTTATGAAGAACGATTGTTACCTGTACGTTCCGTATCCGGCGAGTTTCTATCCAAGGGGTGTTAAAAATTTCACAGTGGCAGCACATCCTGTTGACAATGATATTGAGAACACCGGTTATGTATGGGAAGGCGGACGGATAAAGGAGGTGCGGGTTAATGAAGAGTATGCCGACAAAAATCCGGTGCTCCTTATCATGCCGAAGGATGAAAAGGAAGAAGGCAGTATGGCTTTTGAGCTACCAAAGGATCTGACCGGTGCCAAAGCCGAGCCTGTATATGAGGTTCGGATAGGAAAAGTAAGGTGTGCAGACTATTGCGGCGGACTCTTCGAAGGAACGCTGGAGCTGAGAATTGCAAGAGGATTCCCAACAGCTGATGTTACTACTGGAGAAGTTAAAGGTGCTTTTACAGTTTTAATACCAATTGATTATCCTCGTGACTATGCAAAAGCTGCAATAAATAATTGGACAGTACATGCAGAAGGAGGATGGTTAAATGCAAATATTATTTGGGATTCTAACTGGCAACCTTCAAAAGTACAGCAATGTATACTTGTTTACGAATATGATCAGGTCAAGGAGGCTACTGTTAGTGCAACTGTTGGTTATAAAGCAAATGACTTTAGTCCTACAATAACTGTATCAGCAAAAACTACTTATAGAGGCGATTTTCTTGGAATAAGTGAGTGGGACAGGAATTGGTTTTATGCTACCAACACAAACCCAGGACCATATGATGAAGTTAAAGATGGCTGGACTGTGAGGAAAACTTCACCCGTATTTAAGCTTACAACACCCGCAAGAACATTGTATTATTAAAAATTAGAGGCTATTGAGCTAAACCTCAATAGCCTCATAAACTTCTATTAAAATGAAAAAAATATTATTAATAGTCATTTTGATAATTTTGTCAAATCAGTTTTCTAAGTCAATTTCACATGATTCAATTAATTACAAATTATCGGTAAACTATTGTTTAGATTTATCAGATTCTTATGGAAAGGGTGACTTGTTAAATAGTGAGTTTTTCGTTACAAAATCTTGGTATGGCGTTAGTATTGGTTATGGACATTTCAACGGTCACTCAACTATTTATTATTCAGTATTTGTTGAAGATTTAAATAAAACTATTGAAATACAATTAGATGAGGTATCTTTTGTAAAAAGCGGATCATTATCATTTTTATTTATACCTATAAAAAGCAGTTTTTTTGAAACTGAAATAATTTTTGGTCTAGCTTATAGTAAAGCCACAATATCACAATTTAAAAATGTAGATTATAATTATGATTTAATCAATGATAGGTTTAAATACCTCTATAAGAATTACATACTAGTAAAAAAGGATCACTTTGGTTACCAAGCTGGGTTTAATATTTCTTTTTTCCCCGTCAAAAACGCCGGCATTCAGCTAAATTCAAGGATACAGCATTTAAACAATGGCGGGAGTTTCTTCTTCGTAGGCGGTGGTGTATGTTTCAGATTTTAACACAAAAGCTATGAGAAATTTTATTTTATCTGCAGTACTCATTCTGGGAATATCCGGTAATGTTATTTCCCAGGAGGAAAAATTCAGTGTCAAATGCGGTGCGGGATACTATGCTGACGTGATGGCCTGGTATGACGGACCCGTTATCTGGCTCGAAGGAGGCTATAAATTCCGTACAGGGTTTTTCCTGAACGCAAGACTGTCGGTCGCTTCGATCGACTGGAAAATGAACAGCGAGATATTTGGCGGATACAATACAATTGCTTTACGACAGATGGCAGACTTAACATTTTCAAGGCCTGTAAGGCTTGCCGGGAATCATTTCATTGAACCCGGAACCGGATTCAAACTCAAACGTGAATACCACCTTTTCCCTGAACTGGAGTTTATTGAAGATTCCGGCGAGTTATACATTTTGACGAAATACAGCGATATCTTCTATGAAATAGGTTTCGATTTATACCTTGACTACTACTATCAGTTTCCCGGAGGATTCTGCCTCGGTCTCCGGGCCGATACAAATGTCATCTGGGCTCTCGGATTTGAAGGACTGACCATTTCACCGGTGCTGGCTTTTAAATTCTGATGAACCGGTAGCAATTCCAGTGTCTTTGCTATGAAGGCAGAGACAGTGTAAATAATATAAACCTTAGCCTTGTGTGATATGCCTTACGTCAGGATTTGGCTCCACTGTGTCTGGTGCACAAAAAGCAAAAAACCATTTCTGGTTCCCGGAAAGAAGACGGAAATAATAAATCATATCAGGATTAATGCCGTAAAAAACGGCATATACATAGACTTCCTGAATGGTTATTCAGAACATCTTCATTGTCTGCTTCAACTGCCGCCCGACAAATCCCTCTCAAAAGTCATGCAGCTTATCAAAAGGGAATCTTCACGCTGGATAAACCAGAACCTCAGATTGAAATACAAATTTGAATGGGCCGATGAATATTTCAGTATGTCGGTAGGTGAATCAGGCCTAAACTCAGTAAGACAATATATCAGAGACCAGGAGGCACATCACAGAAAAGAAACATGGGAATCAGAATTCGAAAAGCTGGTAGATATATACGGTTTCGAAGAGCATACCCTCTGATCTTACGAAGTGCCTCCAACCCAATCCCCTGCTAAATATCCACCGCCATCTCTTCCTAAGAGTCCTCCTCCCATAGCTCCGCCTTTTAAGGCAAAGCTATGGGATAGCTATAACTTGACTATTATCTGTTCTGTGAAATAAAATACTCCCCGGGGTGAATAAGCATTACTCCGGGGAGTTTTTTTGGTCAGGGCGACCAGACCGTTCGCTCAGGGTGAACGGGGGAATCAAGCAAAAGGAAATGCAGCGTTTTTTGCCTGATGGAAAGGAGATGGGTTGGTATAGTCACCAGGTTGCAGAGATTTGACATGACTGATAATCGGGTTTGTGCCGGTATTTCTTTTAAAATTCAACATATTATAAGCAGTGACTTTCTTACTTTATACAATTTTAAAAAGTCCCGGGGACAGAAATTCAATAAAAAAATATGTTTTAAAACATATATTGATAGACCGCTTCAAGTACGTACGATCTTCTGACAGGACAGTATCTGATTTCATACCCTTCCTGTCTTAACTCATGGATGAGTCTTTTAACATTTCTTTCGCTCATGTCAAATC